>JAZQMH010000019.1:0-14792 GCA_045543255.1 Vescimonas sp. | reverse complement strand
GTTGGCGGTCTTACCCATCTTCTTACCCTCGGAGTTGAGGAGCAGGGTGATGGTCATGGCGTGGGCATCCTTGCCCAGCTTGCGGCGGATCAGCTCCGTACCGCCCAGCATATTGCTCCACTGATCGTTGCCGCCGAACTGCATGTTGCAGCCATAGTGCTGGAACATGTAGTACCAGTCGTAGCTCTGCATGATCATGTAGTTGAACTCAAGGAAGCTGAGGCCCTTCTCCATACGCTGCTTGTAGCACTCGGCGCGGAGCATATTGTTGACGGAGAAGCAAGCGCCCACTTCGCGCAGGAGCTCAATGTAGTTCAGAGGCTTGAGCCACTCGGAGTTATACAGCATCAGTGCCTTGTCGTCAGAGAAGTCGATAAACTTCTCCATCTGACGCTTGAAGCACTCGGCATTGTGCTTGATAGCGGTCTCGTCCAGCATCTGACGCATATCGCTGCGGCCGGAGGGATCGCCGATGAGGGTGGTGCCGTCGCCGATGAGAGCGATGGGCTTGTTGCCTGCCATCTGCAGGCGCTTCATGAGGCACAGAGCCATAAAGTGACCAACGTGGAGAGAGTCGGCGGTGCAGTCAAAGCCGATGTAGAAGGTGGCCTTACCGTTATTGACCATCTCACGGATCTCTTCCTCGTTTGTAACCTGTGCGATCAAGCCGCGCTCTACCAGTTCTTCGTAAATCTTCATGTTCTTCTATCCTTTCTACTGTTTGTAATGATAGTTTTTTCTTCAGAGGGAAATAAAACTTCATGCGCGAGGATTCAGTGGCGCATCCAACGTACTATCGGCGTATGAAGTTTTATCATTTAAATAAATTTTATATGCATTTATGCATATAAAAAACGCCCTCTGTCCATAGACAGAGGGCGATCAATATCGCGGTACCACCTCATATTCGCCGCTACCTCGCAGTATGCGGCCTCGTCGGGTGCGCTATCACACCCTATCGCTGTAACGGGCGAACCCGACACACTCCTACTGACCAAAGGCCGTTCAGAGGGCTGCTCCGAGAGGTAATTCACACGTCCGACCCTCTCCCCTTTCCACCAAACAGGGGCTCTCTTTGCAGGGTTTGCGGCGCGTTACTGGATTCTCATCATCGCGGTAACATATGATGTTTTCGCCGTCATTATAACAGAAATAATCGGTTTGTCAAGCCTTTGCGGACAGATTTTTTTTGAATGTCTCCGCCTGCAGGAGAAGCTCCTCCGCTCCCTGCAGCATAGTATCGGACACATGGGCGCCGCCTGTGAGACGGGCCAATTCCTCGCGGCGGCGGGAACGATCCAGCTCCTCCACATTGGTGTAGGTACGCCCCTCGCGCTCCCCTTTCTCCACAGAGAAATGGGTATCGGCCATGGCTGCCAGCTGGGGCAGATGGGTCACACACAGCACCTGCTTACTGCCGGCAATGCGCGCCATCTTCTCCGCAACCTTCTGGGCGGCGCGACCGCTGACACCGGTATCCACCTCGTCAAATACAAGGGTCGCTACCATATCCTGCTCGCTGAGAACGTTCTTCAGCGCCAGCATAATGCGGGCAAGCTCACCGCCGGAGGCGATCTTATTGATCGGCTTCAGCTCCTCGCCCACGTTGGCAGACATGAGGAAGCGAACACCGTCCATGCCGGTGGCATCGGGGGCGTGATCGGTAAACTCCACGCAGAAGCGGATCTTCGCCATGTCCAGCTGCCGCAGTTCCTCCAGCACCAGCGTTTCCAGTGCCGTCGCTGCCGTCTTGCGCTCCTCGGACAATGCGCGGGCGGCTTCCATAACGGCCTTCTCGGCCTTGGCCTCTTCCTTCTTCAGCCGTTCAAGCGTATCCCCCGCGTAGCAGATTTGATCCAGCTCTGTGCGGCACTTGTCCAAGTAGGCCAGCAT
This sequence comes from Vescimonas sp., assembly GCA_045543255.1. GTDB lineage: Bacteria > Bacillota > Clostridia > Oscillospirales > Oscillospiraceae > Vescimonas. Next base: position 12,899 of record JAZQMH010000019.1, on the reverse strand, counting down.
GTCCTCCACCGTTGCGCCGTATTTCTTCTTCAAACGGTACAATAGATCAAGGCGACCTTCCACCTCGTCCAACTCATTGGGAGAGAAATCGAAATTGGCGCGCTGATCGCTGACGGTATCGGCAATGTCGTAAACCTCGCTGTAAGCCTCCTGCAAGCGCTCATAGAGGGCGGCAAAGGTCTCGTCGAGATTGCGAACAGTGCTGATAGCCTCCTGAGCACGGCGCAGCAGCGCCAGCACACCGTCACTGTCATCACTGCCGCTGAGGCAATAGTCACAGCCGGAGACAGCGGAGATGAACTTCTCGCCATTGCGCAGCAGATTACGGCGGCTCTCCAGTACTTCCTCCTCGCCTTCTTTGAGCTTTGCCCGCTCCAGTTCGGCGATTTGGTACTGCAGCGTATCCATGCGGCGTGCTTTCTCCGCCTCATCCATCTGCAGCGCCGCCATTTGGCGGTGAAGCTCCGTTAAGGTATTATACTTGTCAGTATAGGCAGAAAAGGCATTTACTGTCTTTCCATAGCGATCCAAATAGGTGAGATGCTGCTCCTCGTCCAACAACTGCTGCCCGTCATGCTGCCCGTGGATATTCACCAATCGGCTGCCCAACTGACGCAGTTGGGACACTGTCACAGGGCGCGAGCCCACGCGACAGACATTCTTGCCATCGGCGTGGATCTCACGCTGGAGCAGCAAATTGCCGTCCTCATCGGGGGTAATGCCCAAATCCTCGCAGATAGAGGCGGGTACATGGGAAAACCACGCGCTGACAAAAGCCTTGTCAGCGCCGGTGCGGATCAGATCACGGGAGGTGCGCTGTCCCAGCACGGCACTCATAGAGTCGATGACAATGGACTTACCTGCACCCGTCTCACCGGTCAAGGCGTTAAAACCACGGGCAAAGGCAATCTCACTGCGCTCAATGATGGCAATATTCTCAATATGCAGCATTTCCAACATGGGACACACCTCCCCTCTTCAAAATTTCTTAGTTAAGACAACTGCTCCCGCATCTGCTGGCAGAAGTCAGCGGCGCTTTGGGTATCTCGCAACACCACGATCACCGTATCATCACCGGCGATGCAGCCCACGATCTCCTCGTTTTCCATACCATCCAAGGCAGAAGCTGCAGCGGCGGCAAGACCGGACATGGTCTTGAGTACCGCCAAATTCTGTGCATAATCCACGCTCAGCACGCACTCACGGAAGATAGTACGCAGCTTCTCAGCAAAGTTCAGCCGCGTACGGTGGGTAGACACCGCGTAGCGATAGGTGCCAAAGCCCGTAGGCTCCTTGATGAGATGCAGCTGCTTGATGTCGCGGGAAATGGTCGCTTGGGTAGAGCGGATGCCGTGCGCCTCAAGGCGCTGAAGCAGCTGCTCCTGGGTCTCAATAGCTTCTTCGCTGATAATCTGCAGCAATTTTTCCTGACGATTATTTTTCATACTCTACAGCCCCCATTTTGTGCTCCAGGATCTCGCAGAAGCTCTTCTTACTCAAGCGTACAAGACCCATATCAAATTTGGATTGACGCACGCGGATGCGGTCGCCATTCTTCAAGGAAAACGCTTTTCCGCCATCGGCGGAGAGGTAAACGAACTTGCGATTGGCGTCCGAGGTCTCCACGGTGATCACATGATCGGGAGAGAGTACATAACAGCTGTTGCGCGTGGAGTGGGCGCAGATGGGCGTAATCAAAAGGTTGCGTGCCGTGGGCTCCACAATGGGGCCGCCGGCAGCCATGGAATAGCCGGTAGATCCAGTAGGCGTGGCGATGACCACACCGTCGCCCGTAACTTTCGTGAGGCGTCCTTCCTCAGTAAAAATATCAAGGCGCACCACACGGGCCACAGCACCCTTGGAGATAACGGCGTCGTTAAGGGCAATGTTGCTGAACACCGCCTTATCCTCACGGAAGATGGTCACATCCAGCATCATGCGGGATTCCACAGTGAAATCCCAGTTCTTCAAGTCACGCAGGCGGTCAAGCTCGTGAACTTCCAATTCCGACATGAAGCCGAGGCTGCCCAAATTGATGCCCAGCACAGGCACGTGGTGCAACGCTGCCGTGCGGGAAAGATGGAGGATCGTACCATCACCACCAAAGGCGATCAGCAGATCTGCCGTCTTGATCTCCTGCTGCAGCTGCAGTACAGGGACACCCAACTCATCGCCGTATCCATCCCGATGGAAAGGCAGGCACACCACCGTCTCAAAGCCGATGGATTCCAAGATCTCACGGGACTGCTTGGCTACCTTCAACTCGCTGTCGCGATAGGGATTGGGACAGAGGATCACTTTTTTCATTGGCTTGCACCCTCTTTCAATGTGTCGTGGGAGGCAGCTACCACGGCGGCAAGATCCACCACGGCGTCCTCCTCTTCCGACTTGCGAAGATATCCTAAGTACTCGATATTTCCCTCAGGTCCACGGATGGGAGAATAGGTAATACCAAGGACTGTAAAGTTATTTTCCTTTGCATGAACCAAGAAGTTTTCCAGCACTTCCAAATGTACAGCAGGGTCGCGGACAACGCCCTTCTTCCCCACCTTTTCTCTGCCTGCTTCAAACTGGGGCTTGATCAAACAGGCGATTTCGCCGCCCTCACGGAGCAGCTCATAGAGTGCAGGGAAAATCAGCTTCAAAGAAATGAAGGACACATCAATGGAGGCGAAATCCAGCATATCGGGCACTTCTTCATGGCTCAAATAGCGGGCATTGGTACGTTCAAGGCACACCACGCGGGGATCATTGCGGAGCTTCCAATCCAACTGTCCGTAACCCACATCCACGGCGTAGACCTTCTCGGCGCCATTTTGCAGCATACAGTCGGTAAAGCCGCCTGTGGAGGCGCCAATGTCGGCGCAGGTCTTGCCGCTGAGGGTGATGGGCCATGTCTGCATGGCCTTCTCCAGCTTCAAGCCTCCGCGGCTTACATACCGCAGACCACCGCCACGCACTTCGATCTCCGCATCGTTAGGCACGGAGGTTCCGGGTTTATCCACACGCTGACCTGCCACAAACACGCTGCCTGCCATAATGACAGCCTGCGCCTTCTGGCGGCTTTCTTGAAATCCACGCTCCACGAGGAGCACATCCAAACGAGTTTTCTTGCTCATTGCAGTGCCTCCTCTAATGCGTAGACCACAGACGCGGCATCCAGTTCAAATTCCTCATAGAGCTGCGCCACCGTACCATGAGGCGCAACATGCATACCGAGATTCTTCAAAATCAGCTTACGGGGTGCGCAGCCACCCTGTGCCAAAATTGCAGCGATCCGCTGACCGACACAGCCAACGCCCATGCAATCTTCCAGCACCAGCATGGGCTGTTCGCCACCAAGAGTGGCGCAGACAGCACGGCTCTCCAAAGGGGCGATACGGTTCAGCTTCACCACACGGACATGGTGACCACGCTCGGCAAGCAGCTCTGCCGCCGCCAAAGCCTCGTTCACCAGCACGCCATAAGTAACGATCGTACCATCGCCGCCCTCACGAAGCACCGTAAAGTCCTCCTCGCCGCAGCAGGCGGTATAGGCGCCCTCACCACCGCGGGGATAGCGGACAGCCACAGGCCCCTCCGTGTGGAACACGGCGCGGCGCAGCATGGTGCGAAGCTCAGCAAAGCTGGCAGGACACAGCACCGTCATGTGGGGGATCTGGCTTAAGTACATCACATCAAAGCAGCCGTGGTGAGTCTCACCATCAGCGCCCACCAAGCCTGCGCGGTCAACGCCCAGCACCACATGGAGATTGTCGAGGGAAACATCCTGCACCAGCATATCGTAGCCACGCTGCAGGAAACTGGAATAGACGGCAAATACCGGTAGTAGGCCTTGTTTTGCCATACCGCCCGCCATAGAAACGGCGTGGCCCTCGGCGATACCCACATCGAAAAGGCGCTTGGGGAAGGCAGCGGCATAGTCCGTAAGGCCGGTACCATCGATCATAGCGGCGGTGATGGCGCAGACGCGCTCTTCCTCCTCTGCCAGTTCTATCATGGTCTGACCGAACACATCGGAAAAGCTCTCTTTTGCCGTGCCTACGCTCTTGCCGGTAAAGACATCAAACTTGCCCACACCGTGGAACTTCTCGGGATGCGCCTCAGCTGGGAGATAGCCCTTCCCCTTCTGGGTATGGACATGGAGCAGCACAGGACAGCGCTGTTCCTTCGCCCAACGGAGGGCATCCGTCAACTCCTCCACATCGTGACCGTTCACAGGGCCAAGATAGGAAAAGCCCATATCCTCGAAAAGAGAACTGCCGGGCAGCAGGGATTTCTTCAGCGCCGTCTTTACATCGTGGCTCCAAAGATAGAACTTCTCACCCGCTGCACTGCCGGTCAATGCGTTGCGATACCGTTTTTTCAGCTCATAGTAAGCAGGGCGCGTACGCAAATGGGACAAATGCCCGCTCAATGCGCCCACATTCTCGCTGATGGACATACCGTTGTCGTTCAAAATCACGATCAGCGGCTCACCGGAGCCTCCGGCATCGTCCATACCCTCGAACGCAAGGCCGCCGGCAAGAGAGGCGTCGCCCACCAAAGCCAGAACACTGTAATCCTCACGGCGCAGCGTACGGGCACGAGCCATGCCCAGCGCAACCGACACGGCGGCAGAGGCGTGGCCTGCTACAAAGGCATCATGTTCGCTCTCGTAGGGCTTGGGAAAGCCGGATAAGCCACCAAACTGACGCATGGTGGCAAAAGAATCGCGCCGACCGGTCAACAGCTTATGGACGTAGCACTGATGGCCTACATCAAAAACAAGACGGTCGCGCGCAGTATCAAACACGCGGTGGATGGCAATCGTCAACTCCACCACGCCTAAATTAGACGCCAAATGCCCGCCCGTTTCCGCGACACTGCGCACCATAAAAGCGCGCACTTCATCGCAGAGACGGCGGGTCTCAGCATTGGTCAATTGCTTCACATCATAAGGGCTGTGAATGTTTTCCAGAATCAACTTCAACGCCTCATTTCAGCGGAATAGATGTAATGCATGCATAATACGGGCCACACGGTACACGACGGCAGTGCAGTCCTTAATGGCTACGGTCTTGCCCAGCGCCTTACCGCCGATGGTAAAGCCGGAGATCAAAGCCGTCACGCCGATGGAGATCAGCACACTGGTGGTAGATAAGTCACGCAGCAGGGCTGTCACGATCACAGCAGAGGTCGTACCGCTGACGATGCCGCAGATGTCGCCCACCACGTCATTACAGATGGAGCTGACCTTCTCTGCGCTTTGCAGCAGACGGATGGCCTCGCGTCCACCCTTCTCCTTATGGGCGGCCATAGAGTGAAAAGGCTTTGGATCGGCGGCCGTCACCGCCACGCCGATCATATCAAACACAATACCCAGTGCGATAAAAATCAACAGCACGGAAACGGCGATCACATAACCCGTTCCCTCCAGTGCCGTCGAGGCAAAAAAGCTCAAAACGGCACTGAGACAGATGGCCATAAAGAACGCCTTAATCGGCCATGTGTCCTTTTTCTTCTTTGGTTTGCCTTTGTCGCTACTCAAAACAGAATAACCTCATTTCAATTCCGTAATCGATGAAAAAACTGAACAGGGCAACATTGAGAGTAAATCTTGCGGCTTAGGTACGGGTTGGATTTCCCCACGGTACACCTCTCGTCGCCGATAAAGGTGGTTTCCCCTTAGGTACCATGCTGCGGCGTTACCGCATCACAGGACCCGACTGCCACTTAGTCCGCACTGCAATCCTCCCAAGGCCCCATTCAAAATGGACAGCCTAGGTGATTTCCACTGCAGTCACGCCGTCTCTTATCCTCTTTTGCAGATATGGTTTCAAGGGAATATCACGTCATCCCTGGCCGGGGACTTAGTGCATCAGCTCCCCTATCCACCATACCCACGCAAGGCAGGCTACTCTGCACACAGCGTTCGTGCCTCAAAAGAGGCAGGTAGCACCGCATTGCAGGTTTATTCATCTGTTTCGTACACAGGTCGCTTAGACCACATTGGGAGTACGCCTGCGCACAATAACAGGTCTCCACGGAAGCAGGGTCGGATTCCCCATGCCATTGGGGAGCGCCCTACAGCCGCAGGCACGCATTTCGCGTACCTCCCTCCAGCACCCACCCCAAACTGGGCGTAAGAAGCAAGCACCAAAGGTTTCACAGTTGTGCCCTTTAAAGGATTTTTAGGCCCTTCTTAGGAGACGGCAGATCTGACTAGGATACTGCGCCGCTGTTCAGCAATTAAGAATTTTACCACACTTTTTTAAAATTTACAACAGGTTTATGCATAATATTCTGTATACAATCTGTAAATAAAGCGTTGTACTCTTTCGAGCACAACGCTTTTCTATCAGTGTACGCGGCCTGCCAGCTTATCGGCGAGGGTCACCAAGAAGTCACTGTCAGCCCAATGTCTTACCACGGACTTGGCTTCTTCCGTCAGGCGAGCCACCTCAGCGCGGCAGCCCTCGATACCAAGGGCATCCACGAAAGTGAACTTGCCCTCTTCCTTATCCGAGCCGATGGGCTTACCGAACACGGCGGCATCACCCTCCACATCCAGCATATCATCGCGGATTTGGAAAGCAAGACCAAGATCCTTGGCGTACTGCACCGCCAAATTGCGCATTCCGGCGTTCATACCGGAAGCGGCGCAGCCCAGTTCGGCAGCGGCGGCGATCATACAGCCGGTCTTCAACTCCTCCATGTGGCGCAGCTGCTCCGTGTTCTCAATGGGACACAGGGTGTCCAGCACCTGTCCTGCCACCATACCGTCAGCACCACAGGCATTTACCAGCACACGCATGGCGTCCAGCTTACGCTCACCGGACAGGGCGGGCGCTTCCAAAATCAAGCGAAATGCCTCCGGCTGCAGGGCGTCACCTGCCAAAATTGCCAGCGTCTCGCCGTAGGCCTTATGGGTAGTGGGCTTACCGCGGCGCAGATCGTCATCGTCCATACAGGGCAGATCATCGTGAATGAGACTGTAGTTATGCACCAGCCCCAGCGCGCAGGCAAAAGGCAGGGCCAAACGCCAGTTGATGCCGCCGAGGCGGGCGAACTCCAGCGTCAGCACGGGGCGAATCCGCTTGCCGCCGCCTAAAATGCTGTAGCGGATGGCTTCATAGAGCTGAGAATAGGGCTTTTGGGCGGTAAACAGTCCATCGAGATAGGTTTCGATCGCCTCTTGATATTCGCCATAGCGTTCTTCGTAGGTCATACCGTCTCCTCACTTGCAAAGGGTGTTTCCACAGGCTCACCGTCAGCGCCCTTCATCAGCTTGACCACCTGCTGCTCGGCCTTATCCAGCGCCGTGCGGCACTCGCCGATCAGCTTCGTGCCCTCTTCAAAGAGCTTCAGCGACTCATCCAAGGGTGCTTCGCCCTTTTCAAGCTGTGCTACAATGGCTTCCAAACGGAGCATATTCTCCTCAAAGGTCTTTTTCGTTGCCATATCCTTCACTCCTTCTTATGGTCCACGGTGCAGTCGAGAGAGCCGTCCCCCAAGCGCACCTGTATCTTATCACCTGTATGCACCTGCGCCGTGCTACGCAGCACTGTACCGTCCTCTGTCTGCGCCATGGCAAAGCCACGACCCAGCACCTTTAAGGGGCTCAGCGCGTCCAGAGAGGCCGCCAAGCGGGTAAACCGCTGCATCTGACCATTCACCTGTCGCTGTGCCGTCAAGCCTATGCGCTGCTGCACATGATCGAGATACATTCTGCGGTCATCCACAAAGGCCATGGGGTCTTGCATCACGCGCTTTTCTGCCATGGCTTTCAGCTTTTGCTCCGCCTTCTCCATGGCTGCCAACGTGTTCTTCGTCAAAGAACGCTCGGCATTTTGCAGATGCTTGAGGAGATCCTTCTGCTCGGGAACAGCCAATTCCGCTGCATTGGAGGGGGTCGAAGCACGCTTGTCCGCCACAAAATCGGCGATGGTCACATCGGGCTCGTGGCCAACTGCGGAAATGACGGGAATCTCCGAGGCGAAGATGGCGCGGGCAACACGCTCATCGTTAAAGGCCCACAAATCCTCAATAGAGCCGCCGCCACGGCCTGTAATGATCACATCTGCCAGCTTATGACGGTTGGCGTAACGGATCGCACCCACGATCTCAGGGGGCGCCTCCACGCCCTGCACACGGACAGGCAGCAGCAACACTTTCGACAGCGGATAGCGGCTGCGGAGGATGCGGATCATGTCATGCACCGCCGCGCCTGCAGAAGAGGTAATAATGGCAATGCGCTGAGGGTACTGGGGCAGCGGCTTTTTATGGGCGGGGTCAAACAAGCCCTCGCGATAGAGCTTCTCCTTCAGCTGCTCGAAAGCCACATAGAGGTCGCCGATGCCATCGGCGGACAGGGACGAGCAATAGAGCTGATAGGCGCCGTCGCGGGGATAGACGGTTACACGGCCTGCGGCAATGACCTGCATGCCGCTCTCGGGACGGAACTGCAGCTTCATGGCGCTGCCCTTGAACATGACGCATTTCAAGGAGCAATCCCCATCTTTCAGCGTAAAGTAATGATGCCCCGAAGGATAGATTTTATAATTGGACAGCTCACCGCGCACCAAAACATTACTCAAATGGGGCACGCTCTCCAACACATTTTTAATAAATCCGTTCAGTTCCGTTACACTGAACACATGCTGCTCAGACATTTCCTCACCTCCTGTGGGAAAAAGGCAGAGCCGAAGCCCTGCCTTTTATCGTTTTTATGCCTTCACTTCCTCGCGGAGGAAGCTGCCCAAAATACCGTTGACAAACTTCACGGTCTCGGGCTCATCATAGCGCTTGGTCAGCTCCACAGCCTCATTGATAGCCGCGCCATGGGGGATGTCGGGCATGTACATAATCTCATACATGGCCACACGCATAATGGCAGCTGCCACCAGAGAGATGCGCTCAAAGCGCCAACCCTTGGCGTACTTTTCAATATACGTATCCAGCTCCGCAGCGTGACCGGCGACACCGGAGACGAGACGGCGGATATAGTCATCCTGCTTGGCGTTGGGAACTTCTGCGTAGAGTTCACACTCCGTTGCCAGCTCTTCAAACTTCTCCGCGGAGAGATAGTGATTCAGAAAAGCATCAATAGGCAGATCGGTGAAACTCAATTCAAAGGCCAAATGCATGGCGATCTCACGGGCTGTGTTGCGTGTCATATGTTCTCTCTCTCTTCTTCCTTAGTTAAAGCTGATGCCGCCCACCTGCACGTTCACAGCGGACACACCAAAACCGGTGCTGTTCTCCAGCGCCGTCACAACGGCCTTCTGCACCTTCTTGGCAACCTCGCCGACGTTGCTGCCATAGCGGACAGTGATATAGAGATTCACGGTAAGGCCGTTCTCCCCATCGCTCTCCACACGGACACCGCGTGCGGTCATCTTCTTGCCGCCCATGAAGTCGGTCACGTTGGTGCCCTGCAGGCCCGTCACGTTCTCAACATCCATAGCTGCGCCGGCAGCAATGGTTGCTACCACATCCTCGGAGATCTGGATAGAACCCAGCTCCTCACGATGGATCATATAGTCTTTATTTTCAGGCATATCGTATATACTCCTTACTTTTTCGCATTCGTACACTTGAGTATACCATCTATGCCGAGAAAATACAACACTAAATTTTCTACTCCGCCTCCATGATCTTGATCTGTGCGGCGGTATAGTCTGTCTCGGAGATCACGATATCCTTAATACGGGCAGCGTCGGTGCTGTCCACTCCATCGGGATCAGCCACTACCACGCTGCAGGAATCCTCCCCCATAAACACTACGCAATCTTCATAACCCTTGGCGGTGACAAGGCTCTCGATCTGAGCTTCTGCCACCGTGTAGGAGGCCAATACCTGCAGAGCAAGGCTCGCCTCATTGAGCACATCCTCCGTGGCGTTTTCGTCCAGTTCTGCCTCTTGCAGCATGCTGATGGCACTATCACGGGCCTGCTGACGGCTCAGGCGCGCCGTGTCAAAATAGCCGCCCGATACGGAAACTGCATCACCGCTCTCCCCTGTTTGGGTTACCCCTTCGCCGTTCTGATTCACCAGCGTTGCCTGCCCTAAAATCTTGCCTGTCTCGGCCACATTGTCGGCATAGCGCCAGTTGAGGTACACCGAAGTGCCCACCAGCACCAAGACAGCCAAAACCACCGCATGGCGTTTCCACTGCCCTTTCAGCGGCGTCCTTACCTTCTTCTCCACTTTCCGTTTTTCCTTCTTCTCCTGCAAAGCCATGGTTACCCCTTTCTTCATTTCCACTGCACCACCGTAATTTTATCGCTGCCAAGTCCCGTCAGCACGGAAACCGTCTCGATGACCGACAGGCGCACAGCGCTATTGCTGCCCCCTTCACAGACGACCACCGCCCCTTGATAAAGAGGATAGCGCTCATAGGTGACCACCACCTCTTCCGTGCCGCTGCCGCGGGATACGGTCACCACATCGCTCTCCCGCTTTGTCTCGCTCTCCCGCATACTGGTGGAGCTGTCCTCCGCCAGTTCCAGCGTTGAGCCGCTCTTCAGCGTCAGCATTACATTGACTTGTCCCACCCCCTGCACATTCTTTAATAACGCCTCCAATCGCCGCTCCGTCTCCGCAAGGGAGAAGGATTCTGTACCGCTGTCGTTTTCCATGCGTTGATCTTTCTCCCCGCTTGGCAGCAGCATCAGCACCAAGCCAACCAAGAGGATCAAGGCTACGAATTTATACTTTTTCAGTGTATCAATGATGGTTTTACTCATGTTGCATCCTCAGTTTTCCTGCCAGCGCTGCTTCTCATAAGGGATGTCGAGGTCGGCGGCAATGGTATCGGAAAGCGTCTTGTGATAGGGAATATTCAGCGTTACCTCTGCGGGAAACGGCACGCCATCGCGCACTTCACAGAAAACTTCCGCTGTTGCCGTAACCCCCAACTGCGCCGCTTTTTCTGATATATATGTGCAGCACGCCTCTTCTATGCGTGCTTCCATCTCTCTGAGGTTGTCCTGCGCCAGCTGCTCCGTCTGCTCTATGGTTTTCTTTTCCCACACATCGTAGGAAAACTCCAAGTCCTCCACCCGCAGCGTCACCAACGGGCGCAGCATCACCAGTATCAAAATGAGGCTGCCAGCACATTTTGCCGCTGTTAAGATTGCGCCTTTCGGAAGCAGCGCATAGAGAATAGACAGCGCCATGGAGGCCGCCACAATGCCAAAAAGCCAAGTGCGAAAGAATGTCAAGCAATCACCACCGATATGGAAGAGGTAATAGAGATCAGCAGCAGCGCCGCGCATGCGCCCACCATCCCCAATACGAGGCCAAAGGCGTTACCCAGCGCATCAATCAGCTCTACCACACGCCCGCCCCCCGAAAGTCCTGCGAAAAAGGCCGTCAGTTTATAGAGGATATACTGTACTCCCATGGACACGAAGGGCGTTAAACAGGTCGCCAATACTGCCAGCATGCCGAATACACCGAGAGAACTTTTCAGCAGTCCCGCCCCTGCCAAAAGACTGGATGTGGCACGGGAGATAATGCCGCCCACCACAGGGACGGCGGTGGAAATGGCGCTGCGGGTCAGCTGGAGCGTTAGTGTGTCCGCTGAATTGGCGGCGGCATTGGTGATGGAGAGATAGCCTGTGAAAACCACCAAAACTCCTGTTAAAAGCCAGGTAATTCCCTTGCGGAGGACGGTGGCAATGCCTTTCAGCGGTTGCTGGGGTAGAATGGCATTGGCGGTCACAGCGGCGATGTAACAGTAAGCGAGGGGCAACAGCACCTCACGAATCAAGGTAATGAGAAGATTGGCGAAGAATACCGTTGCCACGTTTTGCGCACTTGCCGATACAATGGCACCACCTGCGGCTACAGCGGCGGCTAAAGTGGGCAGCAGTGCTTTTGCTAAGATGTCCAATTCCTCCATAGTTGCCATGCCTGTCCCGATCATGGTCTGCATGTCCCCTGCTGTGGTCATGGTGACCACGAGAACGAAGGCCAATGGAACCACATTCACCATCTTCGACCCGCCTGTGGATTCAAAAATGCTCTCCGTCATGCCGTGGAGCAGCACCACGCTCAGAAGCAAAATCGCCACACGGAGACTGGCACGGAAATCGTGGCTCAGCATGTCCCACGCCATCTCTCCCATGCGCCGTAAGCCCCGCTGCAGCGTTCCTGTGTCGGCTTCCGTTTCCCCCAAATCCTCCAGCAGTTCCTCTGCCGCCTCGGGCAGTGCCTCCTCCACCTCTTCGGGCAGCTGCGCCCATGCGGTGGTCATGCAGCACACCATAAGCCAAAAGCAAAGAAGCAGCGTCAGCGCACCTTTCACAGCAAGCCCTCCAACAGTTCCCACGCGGCACGAAAAAGGGGGATCGACACCAAAATGGCGGCAAACCCGCCCACCGTCTCCACAATGCACGACAGCGCCCCTTGTCCTGCATCGCGGCATAGTTCCCCCGCTGTGCGGGTGATGAGAGCGATGCCTACGATTTTGATGAGGGGTGAAAAGAGCTCTTGCGTCATGCCGCCCCGTTCCAGCACTTCCGTGAGAAATTGCCATACCTCTTCCAAGCCTCTGACAATGACTGCCAACACCGCCACGCAGACACAGGCTGCCAGCACGAGGGCTGCATCGGGGCTTGTCTTTTTCAAAAATACAGCCAGCAGCGCGCCGATCAGACAAATGGCAATGGCCTTCCATAGTATGTCTGTCATAGAGAGAAGAGGCTTTTGATAAGGCCGAAGAGATCGCTGATCTGCTCCAAGAGCATCACCAGCACCACGATCAGCCCGGCTAATGTGGTCAGCAGCGCCTGCTCATCCCGTCCCGAGCGCACCAATATTAAATTCAGCACCGCCACCAAGATCCCGATGGCGGCAATTTTGAAAATGAGATCAACTTCCATTGTGTGTCCTCACAGTAACAGTAAAAT
>JAZQMH010000018.1:0-7390 GCA_045543255.1 Vescimonas sp. | reverse complement strand
CCCCCGCCTATATGTTGCCTGAATTATTGCCCAAGAACGCCCAGCTTTTCGATGCCGATAGCTGCTACAATACGCTCCAGAGCGTGTTTGGTGAGCAGTTCATCGACACCCGCGCTGTGTTGGGCGATGCCGGCTGCTACTACCGCACCGACCACCACTGGACCACCGAGGGCGCACTGGCGGCCTATGGCGTGTGGTGTGATGCTGTGGGCGTTGCGGCGAAGGATTGGCAGCTGGAGCAGGTGTCCGACGCCTTCCGCGGCACGCTGTATTCGCAGGTCATGCTGCCTAACAGCGCCTACGATATCCTCTCTATTGCCCCCGATGTGAAGGTGGTTTCCGTCAACAGTGACGGTGAGTTGAGTGACAGTATCTACTCCATGGAGGCCTTGGAGGAGAAGGATCACTACAAGATCTTCATGGGCGGCAACTACGCCAAGGTCATCATTGAAACGGGCGCAGATACGGGGCGTTCTCTCCTCTTGGTGAAGGACAGCTTTGCCAACAGCTTTGTGCCCTTCCTGACGGAGGACTACGATACCATCACCCTCATTGACCTGCGGCACTGCCGCGAGGAGGTGCAGACCATCGCCGATGGCTGTACCGACATTCTGGTGCTGTATGAGCTGACCAACTTCACCTCCGACAACAACCTCTTTAAGCTGAACTGACAATGAATGTAAAAAGACCCGCTATTTGGCGGGTCTTTTTACATTTTTTTCAAAAAAGGGAAACAAATTTTGTCTATATTGCGGTGGTGCTTTAGAGATGTAAATGATTGAAAAACCATAGAAAAAGCAGTATAATTTTCTGTGTATATTCATTTTTGTGAAGGAGGCACCGACTATGGGCCGTATCAGTAAGGAAAACTACTACTTGGACATCGCCGAAACGGTGCTGCGCCGTGCCACGTGCCTCCGCCGCGTCTATGGTGCCATTATCGTGAAGAACGATGAGATTATCTCCACGGGCTATAACGGTGCGCCCCGTGGACGGCAGAACTGTGTGGACATGGGCTTTTGCACCCGCGAGGCCATGAAGATCCCCAGCGGTGAGCGCTATGAGCTGTGCCGCAGCGTCCATGCCGAGGCCAACGCCATCATCTCCGCCGCCCGCCGCGACACCGTGGGCAGTACCCTCTACCTGGTGGGACGCAACGCCCAGACGGGGGAGCTTTTACATGAGGCCACCTCCTGCGCCATGTGCCGCCGCCTTGTCATCAACGCGGGCATTGAGAAGGTCATCATCCGCAACACGGAGACGGAGTTCTCTGTGGTGGATGTGGAAGATTGGGTCAATCTGGAGGACGATGTCCCCGCATTGCAGTAAGCCTGCTATAAAACAGTTTTTCAATCATTCTAAATTTTGCAAAGGAGACGGATACGATGTTGAACGAGAAGAAAATGGAGGCCTATTTGGCCATCCTGCAGGAAGAACTCCTGCTGGCTACCGGGTGTACAGAGCCCATCGCTGTCGCGTACTGTGCTGCCAAGTTGCGCGAGGTGCTGGGCGGAAAACCGAGTGAAGTGCTGGCTGAGGTCAGCGGCAATATCCTCAAGAACGTGAAGTCTGTGGTCGTTCCCAATACCGATGGTCGTCGCGGCATCGACGCTGCCATCGCGGTAGGTATTGTGGCAGGCGACGCTGACGCGGAATTGCAGGTCATTGCCAACGTAACAGAAGAAGATGTGGGTCGCATTCAGGCATATCTGGACAGCACCCCCATTAAAGTCACCTGCCCCGAGACGCCCTGCATGCTGGACATCTGCCTCCACGGCACGCTGGACGGTCACAGCGCCACGGTGCGGGTAGCCAACAACCATACCAACATCGTCTACATCAAAAAGGACGACGAGATCCTGCTGGAAAAGCCTCTCACCGCCAACGCTGAGGACAATCTGCAGGACAAGTCTGTGCTGAACGTTCAAGACATCCTCACCTTTGCTGAAACTGTACCCTTAGAAAAAATTAAACCCTTGATCTCTCGCCAGATCGAGAAGAACACCGCCATTGCCAAGGAAGGTCTTGAGAACTCTTGGGGCGCCAACATCGGCTCCAACCTTCTCAAGAGCTGCGATAACGCCGAGACACAGGCTCGTGCTTGGGCCGCCGCAGGCAGCGATGCCCGCATGAACGGCTGCGAGATGCCCGTGGTCATCGTCTCCGGCTCCGGCAATCAGGGCATTACTGCCTCCGTCCCTGTGTGGCGCTACGGTACGCTGATGGGTAAGGACGAGGAGACCATCCTCCGCGCCGTCACCCTCTCCGACCTCATTACCATCCATCAAAAGACGGGTATCGGCCGCCTCAGCGCTTACTGCGGCGCTGTCAGCGCCGGCGTGGGCGCAGGCTGCGGTATTGCATGGCTCCGTGGGGCAGGCTATGAGGGCATTGCCGCCACGCTGCAGAACGCCGTTGCCATGATCTCCGGCTGCATCTGCGATGGTGCCAAGGCCTCCTGCGCCGCCAAGATCGCCATGGGCGTGGAGTGCGGCATTTTGGGCTACAATATGTACCTTGCCGACGATAACTTCAAGGCAGGTCACGGCATCATGGGTGAGGATGTGGAGCACACCATCCGCAACGTGGGTGTCCTTGCCGCAGAGGGTATGCGCGAGACCGACCGCGTGATTTTGAAAATCATGACGGAATAACGGAAAAGAACGGCAAAAGGTCGCCTTCGGGCGACCTTTTGGCGCTTTTTGAGCCTCTTTTTTGGGAAAAAGCCTTGCAATTGTGGGAAAACTGTGGTAGTATACCGTGTGTAAGTAAGAGTTGACTGAGAGTGGACACCCCTGTCCGCTCTTTTTGTTGGGCAAATTTCAAAGGTTAAAATTTCCCCAACCGTTGAAAAAAGCGAGGGAAACATGAAGAAAGTTACCGAAATCGTATGGGATTTGGCTGCCCCTGTTGCCGAGGAAAACGGCTGTGAGCTGTGGGATGTGGAGTACGTCCGCGAGGCGGGCCAGTGGTATCTGCGCCTCTACCTCGATAAAGAGGGCGGAATCGATATTCTCGACTGCGAGGCGGTGTCCCGCCGTGTCAGCGACTTGCTGGATGAGGTGGACCCCATTGAGGGAAGCTATATGTTCGAGGTGTCCTCCGCCGGCGCTGAGCGTCCCTTGAAGCGCCCTTCTGACTTCGAGCGTTTTATGGGCAGCGCTGTGCTGGTCAAGACCTATAAGCCCGTAAACGGACGCAAGGAGTTCCCCGGTGTGCTGACGGGCTATGATAACGGCGCAGTCAGCATCGAGTGCGGTGGCGAGGCACTGCGGTTTGAAAAAGCCGAGGTGGCACTGGTTCGCCTGCGTGTTGAGTTTTAAAAGCTGTTTTAACATCTGTAAGGAACGGAATAGAATAAGGAGAATTGACAATGAAGTGTGAAGAGATCTTTGTGGCACTGGCAATGCTGGAAAAAGAGCGCGGCATTCCCCAGACCTTTATGATGGGCAAAATCATTCAGGCCCTGACCACTGCTTACAAGCGCGACCATGAGGGCGTGGAGAACGTCATCGTGGATGTGGACGAGGAGAAGCAGGAGCTGAAGATGTACGTACAGAAGGAGATCGTAGAGGTGGTGGAGAATCCCGGCACCGAGATTTCTCTGGAAGATGCCAAGCGTCTCAGTGCCAAGCATGAGCTGGGCGGCATCGTGAATCTGCCCGTGGAGAACGTGGAGTTTGGTCGTATCGCCGCCGGCAACGGCAAGCAGGTCATCATTCAGGGTCTGCGCGAGGCCGAGCACGGCATGATCTATGACGAGTTTAACTCCAAGCAGCATGAGATCCTCACCGGTACTGTCATGCGCATCGATCCCCGCACCGGCAACGTTGGTCTGAAGATCGGCACCGGCAGCGAGACTACCGAGGCTGTCCTGACCCTCAACGAGCAGGTGGACGGCGAGACCCTCCGTGAAGGTCAGCTGGTGAAGGTGTATCTCGTTGAGGTGCGCCGCTCCACCCGTGGCCCTCAGGTGCTGACTTCCCGTACCCATCCCGGTTTGGTGAAGCGCCTGTTTGAACTGGAAGTGCCCGAGATCTACGACGGCAGCGTGGAAATCCGCGCCATCGCCCGTGAGGCGGGCAACCGCACCAAGATGGCTGTGTGGTCCGAGGACGAGAACATCGATCCCATCGGCGCCTGTGTCGGCCCCCGCGGTCAGCGTGTCAACGCCATCGTGGAGGAGCTCCGCGGCGAGAAGATCGACATTATCAAGTACAGCGGAGACCCCGCCGAGTTCATCGCTGCCGCTCTTGCTCCCGCCGATGTGCTGGAGGTCATGCTGGGCAGCGAGGGTAAGGTCTGCCGCGTCATCGTTCCCGATGATCAGCTGAGCCTCGCCATCGGTAAGGAAGGTCAGAATGCCCGTCTGGCAGCACGCCTCACCGGCTATAAGATCGACATCAAGCCCGCCTCCTACAGCGAGGAAGGCTAAGCATATTAAAGAGGAGGTGGCCGATATGGCTGTCAAGCCCCGTAAGATCCCGCAGCGGCAATGTGTCGGCTGCCGAACCATGAAGGATAAGAAAGAGCTGCTTCGTGTGGTGCGCACCCCTGAGGGGGAGATCGTGCTGGATGGCAGCGGTAAGAAGTCCGGCCGCGGCGCCTATGTGTGCCACGACGGCGAGTGCCTCAAGCGGGCGCGGAAGAGCCGCGCTTTGGAGCGCGCCTTTGAACTGGCGATCCCCGAGGCGGTATACGACGCGCTGGAAGCGCAGATGGAAAGGGGCGAGCTGTAATGGACAATGTCCTTTCTATGCTGGGCCTTGCCTTGAAGGCAGGCCGTGTAGAGGTGGGCGAAGAGCCTGTGGGCGGCGCTGCCCGCGCAAAGAAGGCGAGGGTCATTTTCGTGGCAGAGGATGCCGCGCCCTCTTCTCAGCGCAGAGCCTTTTCCTTTGCCCAAGCCGGCAATTGCCTCTGCCTCACCATTCCGGCGGATAAAGACGCCCTTGGCAGTGCCTTGGGCCGTACCAGCGTCGCCATGTGCGCGGTGACGGACATCGGCTTTGCCAATGCCTTGGTGAAAAAACTAGCGGCGAAAGATGAGAAATTCGCCCCCGCAGCCGCAGCCTTGGATGTAAAGGCGGCTCGCGCTTTGGAGCGCAAGCGGGAAAAAGAGCGCCACGAGAAAAATGTGCGGCGCGGCAAGACCAAGGCAAAGAAACAGTAACAACGATCACACAGATGGAGGTGGCTTTATTTGGGTAGCGTAGCAAACAAATATAGAGTGCATGAGGTGGCGAAGGACTTTGGTGTCGCCACAAAGGACGTAACGGAGATCTTGACCAAGTACGCCGAGACCCCCAAAAACCACATGCAGGTGCTGGAGGACCGTGAGCTCTCTCTGGTATTTGAGTATCTGACCCAGCACAACCAGATCGACAACATCATCACCATCTTCGCCGAGGGCGCAAAGCCTCAGGAGAAGAAGGCAGAGCCTGCCAAGAAGCAGGAGAATAAACCGCAGCAGGGCAACAACCGTCAGCAGGGCGGTAAGCCGCAGCAGGGTCAGCAGCAGAATCAGAAGAAGGAAGGGTCTGCCGCTCCCGCCGCTGAGAAGCAGCCCATGTCCCGCGTGCCCCAGAAGCAGGTGGTGGATACCCGTAAGGCCACCAATGTGAACATGGCCAAGTATGACGAGAAGCTGCAGGATATGGCCGAGAGCCGTCATGGCGGTGGTCGCCGCGGCGCCGATCAGTTCCAGAACAAGGAGAAGTTCCGTAACTCCAAGCAGCGTCAGCAGCAGGGTCAGCAGAGCAACAAGCGCCGTCAGGAAGAGGCCGATCGTCTGCGCAAGCTGCGCCTTGAGGTTATTAAGAACACCCCCGTCACCGTGCAGATCCCCGATGAGATCTCCGTTGGCGAGCTGGCAAGCCGCATGAAAAAGACCGGCGCAGAGGTGGTCAAGTGCCTGATGAAGAACGGCATTATGGCAGCTCTGAGCCAGATGATCGACTTCGATACCGCCGCTATTATTGCCGAGGAAATGGGCTGCAAGGTGGAGAAGGAAGTGGTCATCACCATCGAGGAGAAGCTCATCGACGATCATCAGGACGCCGAAGAGGATCTGCTGCCCCGTGCCCCCGTTGTGGTGGTCATGGGTCACGTTGACCACGGTAAGACCAGCTTGCTGGACTATATCCGCAACGCCCACGTTGCCTCCGGCGAGGCCGGCGGCATTACCCAGCACATCGGTGCATATCAGGTGGAGCTGAACGGTAAGCCCATCACCTTCCTGGATACCCCCGGCCATGAGGCCTTTACCTCTATGCGTGCCCGCGGCGCTATGGTCACGGATATCGCCATTCTGGTGGTTGCTGCCGACGACGGTATCATGCCCCAGACCATCGAGTCCATCAACCACGCCAAGGCCGCCGAGATCCCCATCATCGTTGCTGTCAACAAGATGGATAAGCCCACTGCCAACCCCGAGCGCATTAAGCAGCAGTTGACCGAGTACGGTCTCGTGTGCGAGGAGTGGGGCGGCGACACCATCATCTGCCCCATCTCTGCCAAGACCGGTATGGGCGTAGAGACGCTGTTGGAGATGCTGACCCTTACCGCCGAGGTGGGTGAGCTGAAGGCCAACCCCAACCGTATGGCACAGTGTACTGTCATTGAGGCTCGCCTTGATAAGGGTCGCGGCCCTGTGGCAACGCTGCTGGTGCAGAATGGTACCCTGAAGCAGGGCGATATCATCATCGCCGGCACTTCCGTGGGCCGTGTCCGTACCATGATCAGCGATAAGGGCGCCCGTCTCACCGAGGCAGGCCCCAGCGTTCCCGTGGAGATCTCGGGCCTCAGCGAAGCTCCCTCCGCCGGCGCTGTGTTTAACGCCGTTGGCGATGAAAAGCTGGCCCGTGAGCTGGTGGAGCAGCGCAAGGAAGAGGAGAAGGCCAAGGCCAATGCTCCCGTCACCAAGGTCTCTCTGGAGGATCTGTTCAGCCAGATCCAGGCCGGTGAGATGAAGAACCTGAACCTGATCGTCAAGGCCGACGTACAGGGCAGTGTGGAAGCTGTGAAGGCCTCCTTGGAGAAGATCTCCAACGAGGAAGTCCGCGTCCGCGTCATCCACGGCGGTGTTGGCGCCATCAACGAGAGCGATGTCATGCTGGCCTCCACCTCTCAGGCGATTATCGTCGGATTCAACGTCCGTCCCGATGCCGCTGCCCGCGACAGCGCTGCCCGCGCCAACGTGGATATGCGTATGTACCGCGTCATCTATGATGCTATCAACGAGATCGAGGCCGCTATGAAGGGTATGCTGGCACCCAAGTTCCGCGAGGTGGTGCTGGGTCACGCCGAGGTGCGTCAGACCTACAAGGTCTCCGGTGTTGGTACTGTTGCCGGCTGCTACGTGCAGGATGGCAAGCTCCAGCGCAAGGATTGC
>JAZQMH010000017.1:0-14223 GCA_045543255.1 Vescimonas sp. | reverse complement strand
GGCGGGAAAGACAGCATCATGTGGGACAGGGGATACCGCATGGTGATGGCACCCTTGGGACAATCCTGCTTGCAGGCACCGCAGTGCCAGCACTCGTCACCATAGCGAACGATGAGCTTTTTCGCAGCTTTATCTAAATACAGGCAATCCACGGGACAGATCTCCGCGCAGAAGCCGCAGGCAACACATTTATTGCGGTCAATGACAGGGGGCATACTCCCTCTCCTTTCATTTTATCGTTTACTTATTTTGGACATTATTTATCAGTTTTTCCTAATGTTGATTTTGAAAAAGAGACGCCGCCCGAAAGCGGCGGGTCTTTCTCTTGCTCTGAGGGACAGAGAGGAGAGACTATTTATGCACCGTAGTTAGCAACGTAATCCTTCAGATCGGCATACATGGCACCGAAGCCGGGGTGAGAGGCCTCCATGTCGGCCAGGATGCGATCCACAGTGGGCTGCACCACGGGCTGCCACTCAGCCAGCTGAGCCTCGTCCAGAACGACGACATACTTGCCGGCGTCGGTCATGGTCTTCTTCAGCATGGCGTCGAAGTTACGCTGGGTAGCGGCCTCAGCCTCAGCACGGGCGGGCTCGGCGGCCAGAATGGCATCCTGCACGATGGCGGGCAGGCTGTTCCACTTCTCAAGACCCATGACCACGGCAACCAGGTTGACGCAGATACCGGAATCCTCACCGAAGACGACCCAGTTATCGATGTGCTCATGGAAGCTCATGGAGAAAGCGGGAGCGGAGTGGTTGACGAAGCCCTTGATGACGTTCTTCTCCAGAGACTGATAGATCTCAGGGAAGGCCACGGTGACGGGCACGGCACCGGCGGCAGCAAGGATCTCAGCCTCGTCGCCGGAGGAACCGGTGATGTCAACGTTCTTCAGATCAGCGATACCGGTGTACTCCTTGCCCAGCTTCACGCCCAGGTTGTTGGAGTTGGTCAGAGACCAGCCGATGAGCTTGAGACCATTGTCGGTAAACTCCTGCTCCAGCTCGGGATACTTGTCATACATGTAGTTCATGATGTCCAGACGGCAATCATCGGTGATGCCGGTGAAGGGGATGGACAGGATGTTGTAGTTCAGGGGGAATGCACCGGTGTAGTTGTTGATGTTCAGGGTACCCACATCAGCGATACCGGTAGCGATGCCCTCGGGGATGTCACGAGGCGTGGTAATGAGAGAGTTGGACAGATACACGTCCCACTTCACCTTACCCTCGGTGGCGGTGGTGATGGCTTCCAGATAGGCCAGCTGAGCGGCATCGGCCTTCTCGTTCTTGGTGCTGCTGTACACCAGCGTCATCTCTTCCAGATCTGCAAAGGTAACCTCAGCATCGGCTGCGCCGTCATCGGCAGCAGGAGCCTTCTCGCCGCAGGCCACCAGCGCAAACATCATGGCAACAGCCAGAATCAACGCAAGGAACTTTTTCATAACAAATAACCTCCGTTTTTTAATATACAAACAGCTCTCCTAGGCTGCTTATATTCTCTAAGTAGTGGGATACGAACCGGGTCATCCCTTCGTCATCAGTCCGGGCAGGAACGTAGCGATGTCGGGGAAGATGACCAGCAGCACGATCACAAGGACCATACCGATGATAAAGGGCAGAACACCCTTGAAGATCTTGTTGACAGGGATCTTGGTCAGACCGCTCAGCAGATACACCACCATGCCCACGGGCGGGGTGATGGAGCCCAGCGCCATCATGAACACCACGAAGATACCGAACCAGATACCGTCAATGCCCAGAGAGCTGACGATGGGGTACAGGATGGGGATGGTCAGCACCACCATGGGGTTATCGGGCATGAACATACCCAGCACGATATACACCAGAGCGATGACGATGATGACCACCGTGGGGGCCACGTTCATGGAGGTGACCAAATTGGACAGGAAGAAGGGAATCTTGCTCATGGACATGAAGTAGATGAAGATGTTGGTACCGATGAGCATGATGGCGATGGTACCGGTCAGCTTCACGCTGTCGATGATGCACTCCCACATTTTCTTGAAGTTCAGCTGCTTGGTAACGAAACCGATCAAAATCGCACCGAAAGCGCCGATAGCACCGGCCTCCGTAGTGGTGAACCAACCGGCATAGATACCGCCCAGCACAAGGATGAAGAGGATGATCATGGGAATGAGGCCCACAATGCTCTTGAACTTCTCGCCCCAAGTGGTGCGGGGGCTGGGAGGTGCCTTGGTCGGATCGCGGCGGCATACCCACTGGGAGATAATGATGATATAGACGATCATCAGAATGATACCGGGCACGATACCGGCAATAAACAGTGCGCCGATATTCTCCTCCGTGATGATGCCGTACATGATCATGGGGAGGCTGGGGGGAATGATGATGGCAAGGGGTGCGCCGCCGGCGATGGAGCCGCAGGCAAGACCCTCGTCATAATCATAGCGCTTCATCTCCGGCAGGGCGATCTTGGACATGATGATGGTACCGGCCATATGAGAACCGGTGATGGCGCCCAAAAGACCGCTGGCCAGCACGGTGGCAGAGGCAAGACCGCCCTTGAACCTGCCGATCCACGCATTCATGCACCGGAACATACCGCTGCCGATGTTGGTGCGGGAGACCACCAGACCCATTAAGACAAACATGGGCACGACGGTCATTACGTAGTTATTTTGCGTACCGAAGGGCTGTGAGGCAAGGACTGCCATAGCCTGTACGCCGTTACGCATCACGAGGATGCCCAAAAAGCCCACCAGTGCCATAGCGCTGCCGATCCACAGACGGCAGGCCAGCAGGATGAACAGAACGATAATACCCAGCAAGCCGATCAATTCGTTACTCATTGTCCATCCTCCTCTCCCTTGGCAGGCATATTCTTCTCCGCCTTGAAGGCGATGACCTCACGGCACATGGTGCACAACACACCAACCACGCCGCCCAGCATACCAATAGCGATAAGGGCTACGAAAGGCCACTCGGGGATCTTCAGCAGGGAGTAGGTATATCCCTGTGCCTGAGACTTGCCCATAAACTGGAACGAGCATACAGCCAGCAGCACCAGAATGGCGATATTGATCACATCCACCGCCATCTGAATGTAAAAACGGGGCACTTTAGGAATCTTATCCATAACGAAGTCCACCGTCACGTGCTGATTGGCCACCGTGCCTGCGCCCAGTGCCACCACGATGCCCACATTGAGGATCTGGATGATCTCCGTAGCACCGATGATGGGGGAAGCAAAGAAGGTACGCAGTACCACGTCCAGCACCGCCAGCAGCATCATGACCGTGATCATCACGCCGGCGATCACGCCCAGCACATCTGTGATTCCTTTCGTGATCTTTTCAAGCACACGCATTGTTTTTTCCCACTCTCCTTTTCTCATTGCCATGGACGACAGGGGCATCGTCCCACACAGGGTCACAACATTTTCTTTCGTTATAGGTAAACATAAGTTTTAACTTCTTGATAATTCATTCACAAACAAAAGGAATATTGCGGGGAAGGGTTGTCTCACAAACCTCTTCCCACCCCTAATATACCCTACATTTGCAGGGAAGTAAAGGTTTTTATCTCTGTCAAAATGGCCAAACTTCCCGCCTTTTTTCCGTTATCTCCGCCAATACGCACCGCAAAATTTCCCTCAACTCCCAAGGTAAGAAGGAAATACTGGCAGATTGCCATAAGTAAATACTTATTATATTTTCCTGTGCTTTTCTCCTATTCTCTTCCACGGAAGAAAGCCGTGGCAAATGCAACTGTAATAAATCCTTGTAACTATACCCGCTTTTCTTTCCAAAGGAAAAGCTTGCCTCGAGGGTATCTCCTATTGTATAATGGACAAGATAGAATACACCTGCCGTATAGGAGACGATCGTATGACCATCCGCGATATGAAGGTTTTTCTCGCTGTTTGCGAGATGCAGAGCATGTCTGCCGCCGCTGCAAAGCTGAATATCAGCCAATCCGCCGTCAGCCAGGCCATCCGCACCATCGAAAAGCATTTCGACACCAAGATGTTCGACCGCGTGGGCAACAAGGTCTATCTGACCGACAGCGGGCGAAATATGGCGGGTTGTTCCGCCCACCTCGTCTCCTATATGTCCCATATGGAATCCCTTATGCGCAGCAACAGCCGCCGCAAGCTTCTCCATGTAGGCGCTTTCGGTCACACCATCGTGGTGGATCTGACACAGAAATATCAAGAGCAAAACAGTGAGCCGGAGATCACCATCCATGTCCACTCCCCCTCTGAGCTGATCTCCATGCTCTCCTCCGGAGTGCTGGATGTGATCATCACCGACAGCAAGCCCTCTCTCCCCGGTCTGGTGAGCCAGTACGTCTGCACCAACAAGGCCGCGTTCATCTGTCACCCCAACAGCAAGCTCCACCCTCTGCTGGAGGCAGAGCATCCCGTACTGCAGCTGCAGGATCTGGAGAATATGCCCATGCTCCTCCGTGACGAGGGCAACACCTCCCGTTTGCAGTTTGACTCGCTGATGCTGGCCAACAATGTCAATTTCTTCTGCAAGGGCGTGTTCACCAGCTATGAAGGCATCTTCTCAGCCGTGGATCGCGATCTCGGCATCGGCCTTGCCACCGACCGTTCTTCCAGCGCCGCCGCACACCGCTATAAGCGCATCGATGTGTTGGGGGCAGAGCTGTCCCACGAGGTGTATATCTCCTATCTGGCCCGCAAGGAGAACACCCCGTATTTGACGGACTTCTGTGACTTTGCCCTGCAGCATGTCACCGATCTTTACAATACGCTGACCTCGGTATAAACAACATACCCCGCAGGAACATCTCGTTCCTGCGGGGTCTTTCTCATTTCTCTTATTTCCCGTATTTTTGTGTCTTCTCAAGTTCATCCTCCATCACACCCAGCAGCTCCTGCGCCATGGGGAAATTCCGGGTATAGCGATTCACCACATAGCCGAAGAGGATCGTCTCGGGCCGCTCCAAGGGAACATGCACCAGCTTGGAATGATCTGCCTGCTCATAGGCTAAAGGCCCCGACAGGGAGATGACTTCCTTCATCGATGCCGCCGCACGGAACAACTCAAAGTTGGTGGTGTGGAGACGGACATTGGCGTCTTTGAAACGCTCACCCATGACATTGCGCAGCACGTTGATGGCCGAGCCCAACAGCGCCAAGGGATAATTGCACAAGTCGTCCGCCGTGATCTTCTCTCGGGAGGCCAGAGGATGGGAAACATGTACCGCCGCATTAATGGCAGCACGCGAGGTCTCGCGGAAGTCGATCACACCCTTCTTTTCCAGCAATTGAGGCAAAAACTTCTCAGGGCAGGTGATAATAAACACCTCGTCCGTGTCAAAATCCTCCACCTTCAAGATGTCCAAAATTTCACTCTCGGACACACTCAGCAGCAGTTGGGGATGCACTTTACTCATCCGCTGCAGCACAGCAGGCATGACGGTAATACATAGATGGGGTGTCACGCGAACGCGGCAGGTTTGCTTTTCATTGTGATTGATATGGATGGCATTGGAGGCCAAGTGCATATAGACCTCATCGCAGCTGCTGACCATTTTTTCCATGCTGCCCTTCACCAGCTTACCCGCCGCCGTCAGCTTCGTCTTGTTGCCGTCGCGGTACAAAAGCCGCGCCCCAAGCTCACGCTCCAACTGATGGATGCTCTGACTCAAGCCCTGCTGGGAGATATTCAGCACCTTGGCACTGCGGCTGATGGAGCCGCTCTCGGCTACATGGAGCAGATAACGGACTTGCTCGATCCTCACGGTGACCACCGCTCCTTTCCTCAACATTCCGTTGTGGACATGTCTTCATCTCGCCCCGATTATAACAAAACACGCAGCCTTAATGCAAGAGGACAGGGCGAATTTCCCGCCAAAAATAAAACACAGTGTACAGTCACAACAAACCGTTGTTTGACGGCAGGAATTCCCTTATGCTATTTTATACTTGATAAGGTGTATTTATCGGGAGGGTTGCGTATGATTCGTTCCATCAACGCAGAGTTGTGTATTGGCTGCGGCACCTGTGTGGAAAACTGTCCTTTGGACACG
Organism: Vescimonas sp.; assembly: GCA_045543255.1. Lineage (GTDB taxonomy): Bacteria > Bacillota > Clostridia > Oscillospirales > Oscillospiraceae > Vescimonas. Next base: position 8,179 of record JAZQMH010000017.1, on the reverse strand, counting down.
CTCCGCATGAATGACGAGGGCAAGGCCTACATCGCCTATGGCGACGATTGCCATTCCTGTTATCTCTGCGAGCTGGCCTGTCCTGTGGGCGCGATTTTCGTCCACCCGTTCAAAAAGCCCTTCCCCTCCCCCTTTGCCCATCTGAAAGAAGGAGGCGAGGACAATGCTTAACACACCCGAGTGTATTACCACCGACATTCTCGTTATCGGCGGCGGCTCTTCCGGCCTTTGGACAGCCAAGGGAGCAAAGGAAGCTGACCCCAATGCCGATGTGCTGATCGTGGATAAATCCTTCCGCGATTGGGGCGGCTTAATGCACCTCTCCGGCGGCGACTTGGAGGTCTGCCGCGGCGGCGACAGTGCCGCAGACTGGGTAAAGGACTTCACCTACTACTGGGACGGTCTTTGCCAGCAGGATGTGATGGAGACCATTTGGCAGCAGTCCCACGAGATCTTCGAGGAGTATCAGCGCCTTGGCTGCACCTATCTAAAAGATGATGCAGGCGACTATCGCAGCGTTCCCCAGCGCTCTCTCGACCATGTGCGTCTCTTCCCCGTAGCGGTGAAGGGAACGGGCGGCCCCAATGCCCGTGCCGCCATGATCCGCGAGATGGAGCGTCTCGGCGTACGCCGCTTAGGCCGCATCGAGATCACAGACCTTATCAGGGCGCACGACCGCATCGTTGGTGCGGTGGGCTTCAACTACGTGACAGGTCAGCCCCTCATCTTCCGTGCCAAAGCGGTGGTCATCGCTGCCGGCATCGCCAGTTGGAAGCCCTCTTACAACCAAAATACCGCCTGTGGAGAAGGGCCCTGCCTCGCTTTCCGTGCAGGCGCGGTGCTGCGCAATTTCGAGTTCCTCCACATTTGGAACGTCCCCCGTGATTTCGAGTGGGAGGGACAGACGGTACTGATGCCCTTGGGCGCCAAGTTCGTCAACCGCGAGGGCGAGGTGTTCATGAACCGCTACTCCCCCATCCTCGGCCCCAACACCGATCCCCACTACATTACCCGCGGCATGGCGTTGGAAACGCTGGCAGGCCGCGGCCCCATTACGCTGGATCTGAGCGCCATTGAGGAAAAAGACCATCCCATCGTCCGTCCCAAGGCAGGACGGCATCTCCTCCACTACGATAAGCTTATTGACGAGGGGATCGACTTCTTCCGTGATAAGTTCGAGTGGATCACACAGGTGCAGCTGTCCAACGGCGCAGTAGGGACAGGCGAAAACGGCGAAACCGCCGTGAAGGGGCTTTACTGTGCAGGCCGCTGCCGCAGTCTTGACCCCGGCGTATACATGGGCGGCTTCGCCTTGATGACCACCGCCATTACAGGACGCATGTCCGGCCGCGCTGCGGCGGAGTTCGTGGCGGGCGCTGAGGCGGTCGACCTCGACACCAAGGCCGCTGCTTCCATGCTGGAGGCCACCTTCGCCCCCTTGGGCAAGGAGGGTGTGACTCCCGCGGAGGTGCTTACCGACCTGCAGCGCATCATCACACCCTACGATGTGTCTATCCTCAAGACTGCCGATGCCCTGAAAAAGGCCCAGCAGCAGCTGCAGCAGCTCCGCGAAGAAAAGCTCTCCCACCTTGCCGCCGCAGACCCCCACTATCTCCTGAAGCTGGAGGAGGTCAAGGCCATCGCCGATGTGACGGATTTCTACCTCACCGCCGCCCTCTTCCGCGAGGACAGCCGCGCAGGTCACTTCCGCGCCGACTTCCCCCACCGCTATGACGATTGGCTCTGCTGGGTCAACCTCTACAATGAGGATGGCCGCGCCGTGCCTAAGAAGAAATTCGTCCCCACGGCGGACTATAAATACCCTGTGGAGCGTTTCTACTGCGATAACTTTACTTTTTAAGCAACCAAATCTACCAATTTGAGAAGGTGATGTTTTGAAAAAATATGCCATCATCGGCTTTGGCTGCGCCGGCTATAACGGGGCCAAAGCGCTCCGCGCTCACGCACCCGATGCCGCCATCCATGTCTTTGACAACTCCGGCGCACCGCCCTTCAGCCCCATGCTCTCCACCTATCACGCCGCGGGAAAGCTGCCCTATGAGGCCGTGTTCCCCTTTGGCACACTGGAGGATATCGCCAAGGAGCTGAAGCTGGACATCATCGGCGAAACGGTGGTCGAAGTGAGCGCCGAACGCACCATTACCACCGATAAGGCCACCTACGAAAATTACGACGGCATCCTCCTTGCCACAGGTGCCGATGCCCTCGTCCCCGGTTTTCTGACCTGCACGGGGGAGAAATGGTTCTTGATGCGCACTTTGAAGGACGCCCAGCGTCTGCGCAGCTATCTCGATACCCACACTGTCCGCACTGCCGCCGTGGTGGGTGGCTCCATGGTGGGCATCAAGGTAGCAGAGCTTCTACACGCCGCAGGGGTCAAGGTCACCATCGTGGATGCCGCACCCTATCTCTTCCCTCTGGCGGCATACCGTTCCACCGCAGAGGCCATCCAAAGCAAGCTGGAGGAAAAGGGCGTCGCCTTCGCCTTCGATGCCAAGGTGTCCGCCATCGATGAAGCAGGCGTCACCTTCGCCGACGGGACAAAGCTGGAAGCGGACTTGGTGTGCCTTTGCATCGGCACGCGGGCCAATGTAGATGTGCTCCGTCCCAGCGGCGTCAACATCGGCCGCGCCGTAGTGGTGGATGAACACATGGAGAGTTCCGTTAAAGGCATCTACGCCGCAGGCGACTGCTGTGAGGGCAGAAATTTGCAGACGGGCAAGACCGCCATCATCGGCCTGTGGGCCAACGCAGGGGCACAGGGCGCCTGCGCCGGCGCCAACATGGCAGGTGTCCACACGGAGTATCACGGCAACATTCTCCACAACATCACCCACTTCTTTGATATGGACTTCATCGGCCTCGGTGATGCCTCGGTGCAGGGTGAGCACCACCGCTTTGCGGGCAAGAACTTCTCCATCGAACTGGTGATGGATGAAGGTCAGCTCAAGAGCGTGAATATCTTCGGCAACTATAAGATTAGCGGCATTTTGAAACATCACCTGACCAAGCAGCTGTTGGGGGCCGAGTCCACCCTCACCCCCGTCCAGCGAGGCTTGCTGGAGCAGCACGGTCTGCCCAGAGACTTTATTGAATTGATCGGAGGTGCCTCCCATGACTGAACTGGAGCGACTCATAAAAGCAAAGATCCCCTGTGAAGAAACAGGGATCGAAATTCGCCACACTGTCTGCGATATCTGTACCCCCGGCCCTCAGTGCGGCATTGATGCCTACATCAAGGACGGCAAGGTCATTAAGATCGAGGGCACCGACGGCTTCCCCAGCAATAACGGCGTTCTCTGCACCAAGGGTGCAGCCAACCGCCAGTACATCTACCGTGAAGACCGCCTCAAGACTCCCATGAAGCGTGTGGGTGAGCGTGGCGAGGGTAAGTTCGAGCCCATCTCTTGGGAAGAGGCCATGGAGATCTGCGCCCGTGAGCTGAATAAGGTCAAGGCTGCCTACGGCCCTGAGGCCGTCACCTTCCTGTGCGGCTATTCCAAGTGGTTCCGCCCCTGGCTCCATCGTTTGGCCTACTCCTTCGGCTCTCCCAACTATATCACCGAGTCCAGCACCTGCCATACCGCCGAGGTCATGAGCTACAACTCTCTGTTCGGCGCTTTCTCCATGCCGGATCTGCGCAACACCAAGATGATCATGAGCTGGGGCTCCAACGGTGTTATCAACTCCTATCCTATGGGCCGCGCCGTACTGGGCATGAAGGCCAACGGCGGCAAGCTGGTGGTCATCGACCCCCGCCGCACTCACTTGGCAGCGAAGTATGCTGACCTCTATCTCCAGCCCAAGATCGGCTCCGATGCCGCCATCGCCCACGCCATGGCAAAGGTGATGATTGAAGAGGGCCTCTACGACAAGGACTTCGTGGAGAAGTACTGCTACGGCTTTGATAAGTACGCCGACTATGTAAAGCACTTCACTCTCCAGAAAGCTGAGGACATCTCCTCCGTTCCCGCCGCGGACATCCGCAAGGCGCTGGACATGTTCTTGGAGACCGATCCCTCCGCCATCCTCCCCGGCAACGGTCTTACCCACCGCACCAACGGCTACAATGTCCACCGCTCGATTCTGAGCCTCATGGCCATCTCCGGCCGCTTTGACCGTCCCGGTACGCTGCTCCCCTGCCGCGACACCCTCTGCGACAGTGACGGCGGCTTTGAGTCCTTGGAGCACGAGTTCTATATGTCCCGCTTCCCCGAGAATGCCAAGCCCCGCGTAGGCAGCGAGCGCTTCCCCCTGTGGACGCGGTTGCTCCACGACAAGCAGGGTCAGGGCATGGACTTGGTGCGCCACATGGAAGAGGCAAAGCCCTATCCCATCAAGGCCATGGTCATGTTCGGTGTCAACGACCGTATGTACCCCGAGTCCCCCCGCTTCCTCAAGGCGCTGAAGGACATGGACTTCGTCATGGCTACCGATATTTTCCACACCGATGTCATCGACCACGCCGACATCGTCTTCCCCGCCTCCACCTCCTTTGAGCGCGGCGAGGTGAAGTGCTATGTGGGTCAGTTCCTTGAGTATACCCGCCCCGTCATCGCCCCCGTCCACGACAACAAGGACGATGTGGAGATCATCACCATGCTAGCCAATGCCCTCGACCTGGATGATGACCTCCTCCGTGCAGGCTACGATAAGTCCGTCCAGTACATCCTCTCCCCCAGCGGCATCACCGACTGGGAAGCTGTAAAGGACGCGCCTCTGCCTGTCCGCTCCCCCAACGCTACACGCTATGTCCCCGGCACGATGCTGAAGAACGGTCTCCCCACTCCCACGGGTAAGATCGAACTGAGCTGCTCCGTTTTGGAGGAGCTGGGTCGTCCCGATCTCGATCCCCTTCCCATTCACAAGAGCAGCGACGACGATGCCGATCCCAAGGAGTTCCCCTTCATTTTGATGAGCGGCGCCCGCATCCCCAACGCCGTCCATTCCCGTACCCACAATGTGCCTTGGCTCCGCTCCCTGCGCCCCGAGCCCAGCGCCGACATCAACCCCGCCGACGCCGCTCGCCTCGGCATCAAGCAGGGCGATACCATCCGTATCGTATCCCAGATCAGCAGCATCACCGTCAAGGCCAACATCAGCAGCATTTCCAACGTGGGCGATGTGAATATGTTCCACGGCTACAAGGAGGCCAATGTCAACAGCCTCATGCCCATCGATCACCTTGACCCCTATACCGGCTTCCCCGGCTATAAACAGCTGCGCTGCCGCATTGAGAAAGTGGAGGACTAAACCATGAAATATGTATTTGTATTGGATGAGTCCAAGTGCGTGGCCTGCGGCGCCTGCGCCATCGCCTGTATGGATCAGAACGACATCGACGTAACTGCCGGCGATACCCCCTTCCGCACCACCTTCGTAAACGAACAGGGCAGCGTGGAAAATCCCCGTTTCACCTTCCTCTCCATCGCCTGTATGCACTGTGCCGACGCCCCTTGTATCGCAGGCTGCCCCACGGGCTGTCTCCGCAAGGATCCCGAGACAGGCTTCACCGTCTACGACAACACCAACTGCATCGGCTGCCACAGCTGCGCTATGGCCTGTCCCTTCGCCCAGCCCTGCTTCAACGGCGACGGCAAAAAGATGACCAAGTGCGACGGGTGCGTTGACCGTGTAAAACACGGCATGAAGCCCGCCTGCGTGAAAGTCTGTCCCTTCGGCGCACTGCAGATGCTGCCCGAGGAAGAATACGAGGCCATGATGCGGGATAACGCCCAGCGGAAAATCTCCTTCCGTCTCCTTTCTAAGTAAACCCATAAGGAAAGCCACCCGAAGTCCTCTTCGGGTGGCTTTTTTCTATTTACTTTCCCGCTTTGTCCATCTTTTCAAAGAGTTTCACATAGGGCATCAGCATGCCCTCATTCATCTTGTTGCCCATCTTCTGCAAGATTTTCTCGTTGGAGAGGAGCATACCCACAAAATACATCTTCATGGAGTCCGCCCACTTCTTCTGGGGGAAATCGTAGATGCCCTGCTTTTTATAGAACTTGTGGTCAGCCCGCATCATGCCACGCATTTGGTAGATAAGGTCGCGGAAAATCTTCATGCCGCCCACACCCCAGAAATTCTGGGGCGCTCTATGCCCCGTTGCCAAGGCGAAGGTAAGGCTCTTGGCAAGCTCATCCACGCGTACATCGGTATTTTCTTCATCACAGGCCACGCCTGCGAGGAAATTGCCGCCTGTTTCGGCGCGGGCTTCAATGACGGTGCGGAGATTATGCTCGGCGCTGTACTTACCCGACACCAAGTAGCCCACAGGCATCCCCACCGTGACAGTGCGGTGTCCGTTGCAGAAATTGCGGTCATCGTACATCTTAAACCGCGCACCCATGGAATGGTCGGAGATGGTAAAACCGTAGACGACGGCATCGGCCTTTTGGATATTCTCCCGCAAAAATACATCGAAGCCGTCCTTATACACGCACTTTTCCGACACGGCACAGCGGAAGCACCCAAGACAGCCGCCTGCCAAGGGGTACTCGGTAATATTCACCACGCGGCTTTCATAGGGCAGTACACTGCGGAATCGCGCAATCATGCGGCCTAAGTTGCTGTCGGGGTCGGTGCAATCGGTGAGGATGACAATATCCTTATCCCCTCTTTTCTCCCCTGCCGCCACTGTGGGAACAGTAGCCGCCACGGGGACAAATTCCTCTGCTGCCCCCTCCTTGCGGGTGCAGATGTTCTCCTCCACCGCCCACAAAAAGCGCTGGAAGAACTGCTCCGCCTCCTGCTGACCCTTCTCCGTCAGCAAATCCTCCATGTCGGCGGACAAACCGCGGATGTAGCCCAGCCCCAAGTCGAGGGCGTTCTCCTCCACGTACTTATGGGCCGTCACATCGTAAAAATGCTTGGAGGTGGAAATTTGTGTGGCGAACTTCCCCCGCAAATCCACGCCGCTTGCCTTGGTCAGTTCCATAAAGCGGTGAAGCTGAGAGGGGGCAAGGAAGGTGTAGACAGGATAGGAGAAAAGAAGGGCATCGGCTTTCTCCATCAGTGCCTTTGCCTCGGAAAAATCCGTCTCCAGCGCCTTAATTTTTTGCCCTGCATGGAGGACTTCAAACTGATGCTGTGGGAACTTCCGCTGAAGATACAAAATAGTCTGCAAGGTGATGCTGTACTTCCCCTTGGGACTGCCGTTAATAACCGCAATATGCATAGCTTACGCTCCTCTTTCGCTAAATTTCTCAGTTCCCCCATTATACCACCCCTTTTCCTTTTTTGCCATAGACAAAACCAAAGCCATTGCAACAACATCTTCCATCGTGTATAATCATCTCAAGAGTAACAATAAGGAGGATCATTCCATGGGTACTTACGAAACTGGCAGAGCCTTTGCTGAATATAAGGACTCCCTCGACCCCATCGCCCATCTCCGCGACCATTTCTACACCAAGGAAAACCAAATCTACATGGACGGCAACTCCCTCGGCCTTTGCTCGAAGGATGCGGAAAAGGCCGTACTGCGTGCTTTGGATGACTGGAAAACCTACGGCATCAATATTTGGTCGGGGGCACCTACCAACTATTTCCTCTACCACGATGTGATTGGCGCAAAATTGGCCCGTCTCATTAACGCAAAGCCCGAAGAGGTCACCATCTGCGCCAATACCACCTTGAATGTCCACCAGTGCATCGCCACTTTCTACCAGCCCACGGCTCAGCGCAACAAAATCCTCATTGACGAGCTGAACTTCCCCACCGACCGCTACGCAATTACCAGTTTCGTCAAGAGCCGCGGCCTCGACCCCGAGAAAACGGTGAAGGTCATCCACAGCCGCGACGGCAAGACTCTTAACGAGGAGGACATCCTCGCCGCCATGACGGAGGATGTGGCGGTGGCCTTGCTCCCCTCCGTCCTCTATCGCAGTGCCCAGCTCCTTGACTTGGAGCGCTTGACGAAGGTTGCCCACGAAAAGGGCATTATCATCGGCTTCGATTTGTGCCACAGCATCGGCAACATCGACCACGACTTCGGAAAAATCGACTGCGACTTTGCCTTGTGGTGCAACTATAAGTACCTCTCCGGCGGCCCCGGCGCCATTGCTGGTCTCTACATCAACGCCCGCCACTTCTCCCGCGGCCCCGGCCTTAGCGGCTGGTGGGGCAACCGCAAGGACACCCAGTTTGAACTGCG
>JAZQMH010000016.1:0-2602 GCA_045543255.1 Vescimonas sp. | reverse complement strand
GGCTCACAGAACGACATGGCTACGATCCGACTTAATGCGCCGCTGTGCACCTTTTGGGCAAAGTCGCGGATATACTCCGCCTTGCGGTAGGTCATGCCGCAGCCCTTCACCGCCTCGGTATCGGCTTCGGCAAGAGTGTCGGGAGTCACCTCCCCCAACAGCTCCTGTAAGCGCCGCCATACGGTTTCTTGGGCACGCATGGAAATCTGCTGCCCAATAATATGATGCACCACCGCCGAGAACACATCCTCCTCCACGGTACGCTCAATAAACCCCACAGAGCGAATCACACCGCCCAGCAGCGGGTCACGCTCCGCGAGATAGTCCAATTCCTTTTGGGAATAGGGAAAGTTCATTCCGCGTCCTCCTCCAGCGCCTCCACATAGAAGCTGACGGGACGAAAACCGTCGTTGCAGGAGAGCATGGCAGATTTTTTATTCTTCATCCACCCGTCATAGAAGTCGCCGCCCCCATGGCTCAGCGCCAGCACAAAGGGGGAAAGGGTATCCCACGCACTTTGACAAAAGCCCTCGGGCTTTTCCCAGCCGTTGGCGATAAACACCTGCCCCTCCTCCATATCACAGGCGTGGTCGATGGGGTTTTCGTACTTCGCGGAAAGGTCAGCATAATGCACCTTCCGCATGACGGTGATACGACACTTTTTCATTGTCTGCGCCTCCTTAAATCAACATATCAATGGCCCACAACGCCGCCAAGTGGAGCGGATAGTAGAGATAGAACAGCCACTTCATCTTCCACTTACCCCGCTGCCCGTTATAGAGGGCAAGGAGGGGCAGCGTCAGCAGCGACCACCACTGGACAGCGCCGCTGTCCCTCGCCAGCAGCACCAAGAAGATCGCCGCGAGGCACAGCTTTTGAATGTGATTGCGCCCAATGTAGATCACCACAGGCAGCAGCACTCCATAAAAACCGTAGTCCACGTAGAAGTCCGTCCCCGTGGGAAGGCGGGGGATGACAATGGTGGCGCTGAGTACCAGCGCCGCGGCAAGGAACGCGAAAAGCGCTCCTTGTGCCGACTTCTTTTGGTGGAGATAGTCAACGGCGTAAATAAGCAGAATCGACAGCGTGAAGGTCACGAGAATGCACATATAGAGGCTGCCCTCGGTGATGAAGAACACCACTTGGCACAGGAAGGCCAGTCCCGCCAGCTGCAGAAGATACTTCTTCCGATCACGGGTGTAGGTGCAGCCTTCTGCGATCATCCACGCGAAAATGGGCATGGCAAGCCGCCCCAAAATCAGCAAAAGCTGACTTTCGGGGAAGAACATCTTCGCCACATGGTCACAGGTCATGGTGACGAGGGCGATGATTTTCAGTTGATTGCCCGTGAAGAAGGGCAGCGCACCGCGCTTCATCCTCCCTCTCCCCTTTCTTTATCCGTGTCGATGGTTACGCAGGTCGATGGGTATGCTTTCTCTCCAAGGTATCCTCTTTGCCGCGGTATACCACCAGCTTGCAGAACAAGAACTCCAGCACGAAGTTGGAGAGCATGGTGATAACGAGGATCACAAAGTCGTTGACGCCGTAGGACTCCGCCATGTTGCCCAAGAAGGTGGACAGAGGGGTGAAAGCCAAGTAAAAGCCAAAGACCTTCGCCATAGCCACAGGCACATTGGCGGCAGACTTAAAGGTATAGCGGCGATTCAGCGTAAAGTTCCACAAAATGGACAGCACCAACGAGGTGAGATAGGGGATCCAATAGGTCTGAATAAAAATCTCGATGATGGCAAAGGATGCGATTTGGATAATACCTGCCGAGGCGGAAAAGAGGGTGAATTTCACCGCCTGCCACAGATTCTTTTTCTTGTTATTCATTGCTGTTTTTCCTCACTTCTTTCCGCAAAATTCAACTTTTTGTGGGAAATGTTGCTGATTATTATACTACGTTCCTTCCCATATTGCAACTTTTTTACCGCCCCAAGCCCTGCCGCTTGCCCATTTTGCGCCAGCTGATAAAGCCGTAGAGGTCGTTCACCAAGAAGGCGACGAAGCACACCACCACCGAGATATACCGCACCTCGGACAGAGCCGCCATGACCCACAGCACGATCAGCACCACATCGTTGGCGGCGTAGGCAAGGGCATAGTAGGGGCTTCTGCGGAAGGTGAGATACACCGCCACAAAGCTGGTGGTCACCGATAACGTACTGGGCAGCAGATTGGCGGTGTGGAAGAAGCGCAGAATGAAGTAAAACGCCACCGTCACCACCGCTGCCAGCACCCACATGAAGGCCACCTCTTTTTTCGAAATGGTGTTCACCTTCACCTCGCTGCGGTTGCCCTCAAAGGGATTTTTAAGCCAAGAAATCAGCGCCAGCACCGCCATGGGCATGGTCATGCCCAGGTAGGTGATCATCTCGCCATAGTAAGCGAAGGTGTAGGAAATGATACCGTAGAGGATGCTGAACACCACCATCAGCACCTGCGAAACAGGGTTTCCTTTGGCGGCGAAAATAAGGGAGGTAACGCCGATTAATGATGCCGCCAGTGTCAAATAACTCTCGCGGTCAAAAAGGCAGAAGGACACCACGATGACCGCCGCGGAAATCCCCCACAGCAGCCACTCTCCCATGGTAAAATA
>JAZQMH010000015.1:0-14631 GCA_045543255.1 Vescimonas sp. | reverse complement strand
CATCGGCTTTGGAAACCTCATTTCCGCCGCACGACTCATTGCCGTCGTTGGCCCCGACAGCGCTCCTGTGAAGCGTTTGATTCAGGAGAGCCGCGACCGTGGTATGCTCATTGATGCCACCTACGGCCGCAAGACGGCCTCGGTGCTGATGATGGACAGCGACCATGTGGTGCTCTCCGCTCTCAGCGCGGAAAAACTTGGCCCCCGCTTTGGAATGAAGGCGGAAGATTTTACAGAGGAGGAATAAGGTATTGAAAAGAACAGGTAAGACTTTCATCATTTCCGGCCCTTCCGGTGTCGGTAAGAGCACGGTGCTCAGCGCCTTGTTCCGTGGTCGCGACGACCTCTATTTCTCTGTTTCCGCTACTACCCGTCAGCCTCGCATCGGTGAGCGCGATGGCGTGGATTACCACTTCATCAGCCCCGATGTGTTTAACGATTGGATCGAGAATGGTGAGTTCTTGGAGTATGCTGAGTATGTCAGCAACTTCTACGGCACGCCCAAGCGCTATGTGGATGAGGCTATGAACGCGGGCAAGGATGTGATCCTCGACATCGAGATCCAAGGAGCCCAGCAGGTGTATGCCCAGCGCCCCGATGTGGTGCGGATCTTTATCGCGCCTCCTTCTTGGGAGGAACTGGAGCGCCGCCTCACCGCCCGTGGCACCGATACCCCCGAGAAGATCCAGCGCCGTCTCCTCCGCGCTAAGGTGGAGGTGCAGACGGCAGGCAATTATGACTACTTCGTGGTGAACGACACGGTGGAAAAGGCCGTGGAGGAACTGCGGGCCATTATGATGGCGGAGCATTGCCGTCCCGCCGAGCGAATGGCACTTTTGAACGGAAATAACGGCTGATTTACGCCGCATTCAATTAGATTTTATGGCCTATAAGGCAGAAGGAGAAAATAATTATGATGCTGTATCCCGCAATGAATAAGCTGACCGAGTATATTCCCAACCGTTATATGATGGTGAACGTGGTGGCACGCCGCGCCCGTCAGATCGCTTCCGAGGCCGAGTATAACGGCGAGCATCTGACCGAGAAGCCCGTCACGCTGGCGATCCATGAGGTGGCCGAGGGTAAGTTTGATGCCAACGAGCTGGCTGCAGGTGTCCGCGAGTAATCGTTTATCGTAAAGAGAGAGGGGGAGAGGGCGCGTGCGTCTTGCCAAGATCGCTGTAGAAGCGGCAACCTACGCTATTGACAAGCCCTATACCTACCTCGTTCCCGAGGATATGCCCCTCGCTGTGGGGTGCCGTGTCCTTGTGCCCTTTGGACGTGGCAACCGTGTCAGTGAGGGCATGGTGCTGGAATTGGCAGACGACATCCCCAATGGCCCTGTGAAGGCTGTCCGCCTCAATGTGGACGGCGACCCCATCGCCTCCCAGCAGGAGATCAAGATGGCGCTGTGGATGCGTCAGCGGTATTTCTGCACCTTTTACGACGCGATCCGCACCATTTTGCCCGCCGCCGTGTGGTACCGTTATAAGGAGTCGTGGCAGGCCTTGAGTCCTGTCGTAGAGGGCTTAAGCCGCCGTGAGAGCGCTGTATTGCGGTTGCTGCAGGACGGCGCATTGGAGACGGATACGGTGGTGCAGCAGGTGGGGGAGAGCGCCGTTACCGCACTCTACTCCCTTGAAAAGCGCGGTCTCGTCGCCCGTCATACCCAGTCCAGCCGCAATGTGTCGGACAAGCATGTGACCCTCGTTTCCCTCGCTGTCAGCGGGGAAGAAGCCCTTGCGTGGGCGGATGCCAATCGCCGCAGCGCGAAAATGTGTGATGTGCTGCGCTTTCTTGCCCAGCAAAGGGAAACCACCATGCAGGAGCTGACCTATTTTACGGGTGCATCCCGCCAATCTGTCACTGCACTGGAAAAGCGCGGCTTGGTGTCCCTGCGTCAACAGGAACAGTACCGTATTACGCCTCACGACTATACACAAAGCGCCCCGCCCATTACCTTGAACGATGCGCAGCAGCGTGTTTTTGAGGACATGCTGCAGCGCACGGAATCGGGCAAAGCGGGTGTGACCCTCCTCCACGGCGTAACAGGCAGCGGCAAGACCCTCATTTATATCCGCCTTGCCCAAGCGCTATTAGAGCGTGGAAAGACGGTGATGATCCTCGTCCCCGAAATTGCACTGACCCCCCAAATGATGGCCCGCTTCACCGCCTATTTCGGCGAAAAGGTGGCGCTTCTCCACAGCGGCCTTCGTATGACGGAGCGTTACGATCAGTGGAAGCGGATCCGCCGTGGTGAGGCTACGGTGGTACTGGGTACCCGCTCTGCGGTGTTTGCACCTCTGCAGAACATCGGTCTTATCGTGCTGGACGAGGAACAGGAGAGTTCCTATGAATCGGAATCCTCTCCCAGCTACCACGCCCGCGACATCGCCAAATACCGCTGTCTTGCTGAGAATGCCCAGCTGCTGCTGGGCTCTGCCACCCCTACGGTGGAGTCGGCTTACTACGCCGAGCAGGGGGACTATCACTTAGCACAGCTGCCCTCACGGTATAATTGCCACAGTTTGCCCCGCGTTATCGTGGCAGATATGCGCCAAGAGTTGCGCAGCGGCAATTTCGGCATTATCAGCCGCCCTCTCTACGAGGAACTGCGGCAAAATATCGAGCGGGGCGAGCAGAGTATTCTCTTCTTAAACCGCCGCGGCAGCAGTCGTCAGCTGCTGTGCCCCAACTGCGGCTACGTGCCCCAGTGCCGCCGCTGTAGCGTCTATTTGACCTACCACAGCGTCAATGACCGCATGATGTGTCACTACTGCGGTCATTCCGAGCGTGCATCTTTTGAGTGCCCTGAGTGTGGTACGAAGCTGCGCCATATTGGTGCAGGCACGCAAAAAGTGGCAGAGGAACTTGCCCAGCTGTTTCCCGATGTCCCTGTGCTGCGGATGGATGCCGATTCCGTCACCATGGGACATGAGGCGGTACTGCGTGAGTTCTCCGAGAAGCAAGTCCCCATCCTCTTAGGCACCCAAATGGTGGCGAAGGGGCTGGATTTTGAAAATGTGACCCTTGTGGGCGTGCTGGCGGCAGATTTGTCGTTGTACGTGGATCACTATCGCGCCTCTGAGCGCACCTTCTCGCTCCTCACCCAAGTGGTGGGCCGCGCAGGACGGGGCGAGAAGGAGGGACGTGCCGTTATTCAGACGTACACCCCCGACAACGAGGTAATCCAAGCCGCCGCCGAGCAGGATTATAAGCGGTTTTATGAAAGTGAGCTGCGTATTCGCCGCCTCCGCTGCGATCCGCCCTTTGCCGATCTCTTCACCGTCACGGTGACAGGCAGCGACGAGAGCGAGGTACGCCGCGCCGCCAAGGAACTGCAGCAGAGTCTTGACTATGCTGCCAAGCGCCCGCCTTATGATGGGCTGAATCTCACGGTACTGGGGCCTGCCCCCGCCGCCGTGGTGAAGATCAACGACCGTTATCGCTACCGCGTGACGGTGGTGGGTAAAAATGAAAAGCACCTGCGGGGACTTCTCTCTCACATGATGAAGGCGTTCTCCCACCGCAGCGAGAATCGCCGCATGCAGGTCTATGTAGATTGTAATTTAATGGATGAGAGGTAATTCTTATGGCATTGAGAAATATTGTTTTGCAGGGTGACGAAGTGCTGACCAAGGTCTGCCGTCCCGTCACCGAGTTTAATGACCGTCTCCACACTTTGCTGGACGACATGACCGAGACGCTGCTGGACAGCGGCGGTGTGGGTCTGGCTGCCCCTCAGGTGGGTATTCTGCGCCGTGTCTGCGTGGTGCAGAATGAGGATGACGAGATTATCGAACTCATTAACCCCGAGATCATCGAGACCGAGGGCGAGGAGACGGCTCTTGAGGGCTGCCTCAGCGTTCCCGGAAAGTACGGTGAGGTCACCCGTCCTTACTATGTCCGCGTTCGCGCACAGGATCGCAACGGCGAGTGGTTCGAGGCTGAGGATGAGGGCTTGACCGCCCGCTGCTTCTGCCACGAGATCGAGCATCTGGACGGTCATCTGTTTGTGGAGCGTACCGATCGCCTCATGGAGGGCGAGGAGCTGCAGCAGTGGCTGCGCGACCACGCCGAGGACTATGAATTCGACGAGGAGATGGAGGACGAGGAGTAATGCGTATTCTATTTATGGGTACGCCCGACTTCGCCGTGGCATCGTTGAAGGCTCTTATTGAAGCAGGCCACGAGATCTGCGGCGTATTCACCCAGCCCGACCGTCCCAAAAACCGGGGGCATAAGATGGTTGCACCTCCTGTAAAGGAGTATGCCTTGTCGCAGAACTTGACGGTCTACCAGCCCACCAAGCTCCGTGACGGCGAGGCTTTGGCCTTGGTGCGTGAGCTGAACCCCGATCTGACGGTGGTGGCTGCCTATGGTCGCATCCTGCCCGAGGATATTTTGGAGACCCCGCGTTTGGGTTCTATCAACGTCCATTCTTCCATCTTGCCTAAGTACCGTGGTGCTGCCCCTATCAACTGGGCCATCCTCAATGGCGATGATGTGACGGGTGTCACCATCATGTACATGGCGAAGGAATTGGACGCCGGTGACATCATCCGCTGCGCTGAGACGGCAATTGACCCCGATGAAGATGCACTGACCCTCACCGAGCGCTTGGCAGTGTTGGGTGGCGAGACGCTGGTGCAGGCAGTTGCTGATTTGGAAAGTGGCTGCGCCACCCGCACGCCGCAGGATCATGCTGCCCACACCTATGCCCCCATGCTGGACAAGTCCTTGAGCCCCATGGACTTTAGCAAGTCCGCCTTGGAGCTGCACAATCAGGTGCGCGGTCTTATCCCTTGGCCCTGCGCCAACGCCACCATTCACGGCGTGACGCTGAAGGTGCACCGCACCGCCGTGGGCGAGGAGACCACCGCCCCCGCTGGCAGCGTGGTAGAGGCCAATAAGCGCGGTATTGCCATCGCCTGCGGTGACGGCAAGGTGCTGCGCCTTTTGGAAGTACAGGCCGATGGCGGCAAGCGTATGGCGGCCTCCGCCTATCTTGCAGGCCATCCCATGGAATGTGACGTATGAGAGAAAATTTCCGCAAAACCGCCCGCGACACAGCGCTGGAGGTGCTGCTGAGCGTGTCGGCAGCCAACGCTTGGTCTGACGGCAGTTTAAAGCGCACCATCGCCAAAAATGGTCTCGATAACCGTGATGCCGCTCTCTGCAGCCGCATCGCCTACGGTGTTATTCAGAACCGCGCGTATCTGGATTACTACATCGATCTTTGGTGCGCCCAGCCTGCCCGCAAGCTGGAACCGCTCATTTTGAATATTCTCCGCATCGGCGCCTATCAGATCCTTTTTATGGACAAGGTGCCTCACCGCGCCGCCGTTAACGAGGCGGTGGAGATGACGAAGCGCCATGGCCGCCCCAAGGCAAGCGGCATGGTGAATGCTGTGCTGCGCAAGTTTGTCACCAACTGGCTGGATCTGCCCCCGCTGCCCAGCGGCAGTGTGGCTGAGACTCTTAGCATCCGCTATAGCCATCCCTTGTGGCTGGTGAAGCGCTTGGTGGAGATTTTGGGCGAGAAAGAGGCAGAGCAGTACCTCGCTAGCAATAACGCGATTGTCCCCACCACGGTGCAGACCAACACTATGAAAACCGAGCCGAAGAAGCTGGAGAACGCCTTGCAGGCCGTGGGGGCGGAAGTAACGCCCCATCCTTGGCTGGAGGGCTGTTTTGAGGTCAGCGGCACAGGGGATTTAGAGCGGATGGAGCTGTTCCGTGACGGTATGTTCACCGTGCAGGATACTGCTGCCCGACTGGTGTCCACGGTAGCCCAGTGCGGGGAGGAAGATAACGTACTGGACGTTTGCTCCGCACCCGGCGGCAAGTCCTTTGCCATCGCCATCGACCGCAATGACCACGGCAAGATCATCTCCTGCGACATCCATCCCCATAAGCTGAAGCTCATTGAGAAGGGTGCCGAGCGCCTTGGCCTCACCTCCATCACCCCTGCTTTGGCAGACGGTAGGGAGGAGCATACTGCTTGGGTTGGCGCAGCCGATTTGGTGGTAGCCGATGTGCCCTGCTCGGGACTTGGCATTATTCGTAAAAAACCCGATATCCGCTATAAGAAGGCAGAGGAACTTGCCAATCTCCCTGCCATTCAGCGTGATATTCTCCATAACGCCTCCCGCTACGTCCGCGATGGCGGCACGCTGGTGTATTCCACCTGCACGGTGCTGCCTGAGGAGAACGAGGAGGTTGTGGCATGGTTCTTGGAGAACCACCCCGAATTTACCCTCTCGCCCTTTGAACTGCCCCATCCCTTGGGGAAGTGCGAAGGTATGTTGACCCTGTGGCCTCACCGCCACGGAACAGACGGCTTTTTCATCTGCCGCATGGTAAAAGCTGCGGCAAAGTAAGGAGTAACCATGATTGACATCAAATCTCTCAATTTGCAGGAGATGACCCAGCTTCTGCGGGATATGGGCGAGCCTGCTTTCCGTGGAAAGCAGGTCTATACGTGGCTCCATAAGGGCGTCACCTCCTTTGAGGAGATGTCGAATCTCAGTAAGCCCCTTCGCGCCAAATTGCAGGAGCAGTGTTATATCACTGTCCCCACTGTGGCACGAAAGCAGTGTTCGGCACAGGACGGCACGGTGAAATACCTGTGGCGCTTAGGTGACGGCAACTGCATTGAAACGGTCTTGATGCGCTATCATCACGGCAATACCGTGTGCATCTCCTCCCAAGTAGGCTGCCGCATGGGCTGCGCCTTCTGCGCCAGCACCATTGCAGGCAAGGTGCGCGATTTGACCGCCTCCGAGATCCTCGATCAGGTGATGTTCACCCAGCTGGACAGCGGACTGCCCATTTCTAACATTGTGCTGATGGGAATCGGTGAGCCTCTGGACAATTTGCAAAATGTTTTGAAATTTTTGGAACTTGTCAACAGCCCCGACGGTCTAAATATCGGTATGCGTCACATCAGCCTCTCTACCTGCGGTGTTGTGCCGAAGATCGACGAGCTGGCAGCGCTTAATTTGCAGCTGACCCTCTCTGTTTCTCTCCACGCACCCGATAGCGAGACCCGTTCCCGCATTATGCCCGTCAATAAGGCATACGATGTGGAAGAGCTGTTTGCCGCCTGTCACCGCTATTTCCAAAAGACAGGCCGCCGTATCAGCTTTGAGTACGCCATGATCGACGGTGTCAACGACTCCGATCAGCAGGCTGATCTCATTGCCAAGAAGATCCGTGGTATGCCGGGCCATGTGAATTTGATCCCTCTCAATGAAGTGGCTGAGAGCCCCTTTAAGCCCAGCCGCCGCGTGGCAGCGTTCCAAAAGCGGTTGGAAAGCCACGGCATTACCGCTACTGTCCGCCGCAGCTTAGGCGGCGATATCGACGCATCCTGCGGCCAGCTGCGCCGCAAAGCCATGGAGGAAGAGAACCGATGAAAACTTGGGGAATCACCGATACGGGTCTTGAGCGTGCTGAGAATCAGGACGCTTTTGCCACTGCGGAAATCGCCGGGTTTACGGTCGCGGTGGTCTGCGACGGTATGGGCGGCACTACCGGTGGTCAGATCGCCAGTACGCTGGCGGTAGACACGGTGATGGAGCAGCTACATACTGCCCTCCGTGAGGATATGGATGAGGGGCAGCTGACCCAAGCCACCCTCTACAGTATCGCCTGCGCCAACGATGCCATTCGCCTCCGTGCCGAGGAGGACGAAGAACTGTCCAAAATGGGCACGACTCTCGTCTGCGCCCTGTGCCGTCCCAACGGGGAGACCTTGCTGTGCAACATCGGCGACAGCCGTGGTTACCACCTCTCCCGTGACGGCATCCGCCAGATCACCCGCGATCACAGCGTGGTGGAGAACATGGTGGAGCGTGGCGAGCTTACCCACGCGCAGGCACGCCATCATCCCAACCGCAATTTGATTACCCGCGCCTTAGGCCCTGAGGACATGGCGCAGGCCGATCATTTCACCGTCAAGCTGCAGGAGGGCGAATTCCTTCTGCTGTGTACCGACGGTCTTGTCAACACAGTCTCCGAGCAGGAGATCTTATTTGAAGTCATCCATGAGAGCGATCTTGACGGTTGTTTGTCCCGCCTTGTAAAGCTCTCTTGTGATAACGGCGCGCCCGACAATGTAACGGTCGTGCTGATGCAGCAGTGAAAGGAGATGATACTTTGGATCAGTATGTAGGAAAAATGCTGGATAACCGCTATGAGCTGTTGGAACTCATTGGCTCTGGCGGCATGGCAAACGTGTATAAGACCAAGTGTCATCGCTTGAACCGCTTGGTCGCTGTAAAAATTCTGAAGAGCGATTTGGCACAGGATGCTGATTTCCGTCGCCGTTTCCGCGACGAGTCTTTGGCAGTTGCCAAGCTGAGCCACGCCAATATCATGTCGGTTTACGACGTGTCCTCTTCTCAGGGCATTGAGTATATCGTCATGGAGCTGCTGGATGGCATTACCCTCAAGCAATACATGGAGCGCCGTAATCATATGAACTGGCGCGAGGCGCTGCACTTTATCACCCAAATCATGCGCGGTCTGAGCCACGCCCATTCCCGTGGTATCATCCACCGCGATATTAAGCCTCAGAATATCATGGTGCTTCGTGACGGCACGGTGAAGGTGGCCGACTTCGGTATCGCCTGCCTTGCCGATGCCAATCAGACCTTGACCCAGGAGGCATTGGGCAGCGTTCATTACATCTCTCCCGAGCAGGCCAAGGGCGAGCGCCTTGACGAGCGCAGCGATGTCTACAGCGCAGGCGTTGTGCTCTATGAGATGCTGACGGGCCGCCTGCCCTTCGAGGGCGACAATGCCGTTTCTGTGGCCATTCAGCACTTGAGCAGCGTCCCTCTTGATCCCCGTGAGATCAATCCCGAGATCCCCGAGGCGCTGGAGCTGATCTGCAAGAAGGCCATGTGCAGCGACATCAACCACCGCTACGCCAGCGCCGATGCTATGCTGGCAGATTTGGAGGCTTTCCGCAAGGACCCCGAGGTGGATCTTGATTACATCAAAGAAGAACTGACTGTCAGCAGAGATGAGAAGCCCACCAACGATCTGCCTGTGAAGGAGGTCAAAGAGTCTCTTCGCAAGAAGGAACTGGTGGAGGACGATACACCTTCCTTCTTCCGCCTCGGCAACAAGAAACTGACAGGTCTGTTGATTGCAGCTGCAGCCCTCATTGTGCTGATTTTCGTCTTTATCCTCACCTCCTTCGGTTCCGGTTCCAGCTATGGCACCCATGAGGTTCCCAATTTGCTGGGCTATACGGTGGAGGAGGCCAATGCCTTGGAAGAGGTGGAGAACATCTTCACCATCGAGGTGGTGGGGCAGAAGATCGCAGAGGGTTATGAGCCCGGACAGATCGTGGAGCAGTCGCCCTCTGCCGGTGCTGAGCGCAAGAGCAATTTGGTTATTCAGGTCTACATCTGCCCTGAGGAGAAAACAGTGGCTATGCCCAATCTGCTGGGCAACGTCTATCAGAGCGCCAAAATCGTGCTGCAGAATTACGATCTGCGCTTGAATGTTACCCAGAGTAACGGCTTCTCCGACGAGTATCCCGCAGGGCAGATCATGGAGACCATCCCCGCTGCCGGCACACCCCTCAAGCGCGGCGATGCCGTCATGCTGGTAATCAGCAAGGGCCCCGAGAAGATTACTGTCCCCACCTTTGTGGGCATGAAGTATGAAGGCGCTAAGACCCAGGCAACCAGCATCGGCTTGGTGGTGGGCACGCCGATCTATCAATACTCTTCTGCACCTGTGGGTCAGGTGATTGAGCAGAGCATTTCCGAGACCACTACCGTACAGGGCGGCACGGAGATCGTCTTTACTGTCAGCGGTAACGCTAATGAACAAAATCGCGTGATGACCGTTGAGTTCCTTATGCCGGAAGAGCTTTACGATGAAACCTCTGTCCGCGCAGAGTTTATCATGGACGATCAAGTGATAGATGTCCGCTTCTATAGTGGTGACGATGTTTCGGTCAGTTATAATTTTGAGGGCGTCGTTGGCAGCGCCGCCACCGTGTATGTGAAGTTTAACGGCATTGCCTCGGCTTCGCAGGTGATCAGCTTCTGATGCGCGGCCGTATTGAAAAAGCCCTCAGCGGCTTCTACTATGTGAATGTGGGCGATGAGATCTTGACCTGCCGCGCCCGCGGCAAGTTCCGTAAAGAGGGTATGAGCCCTTTGGTGGGCGACTGGGTAAAGGTTACTCCCTTGACACCCGGTGAAGGCGTGGTGGATGCCATTGAGGAGCGCACCTGCGCCTTCCAGCGACCTGCCGCCGCCAACATTGACCAGCTGGTGATCATTGCCTCGGCCGCTCTGCCCGTGACCGATCCTTTCCTCATCGACCGCATCAGCGCCATCGCCGCGCTGAAGGGCTGCGGTGTGCTGGTGGTGCTGAATAAGTGCGACCTCGACCCTGCCGATGAACTCTATGAGATCTACAGCGCCTCTGCCATCCCCGTGCTGCGTGTCAGCGCTGCTACGGGTGAGGGCGTAGAAGATCTCCGTGAAGCGTTGCGTGGTAAGCTCAGCGTCCTGACGGGTAACTCCGGCGTGGGGAAGTCCAGCTTGCTGAATGCCTTAGCGCCCCACTTTTCTCTGCCGACAGGTGAGGTGAGCCTCGCCTTGGGACGCGGACGCCATACCACACGCCATGTGGAGCTGTTCCCCTTGGAGAGTGGTACATACGTTATTGACACCCCCGGCTTTTCCTCTTTCGATGCCCAGTCCCTCGACTGGGAGTTGAAGCAGCATCTGCCGGAGACGTTCCCTGAATTCCTCCCTTACATGGATGATTGCCGCTTTGTGGGCTGCAAGCATGTAAAGGAGAAGGGCTGCGCCGTATTGGCGGCAGTAAAGGAGGGGAAGATCCCTCTCAGCCGTCACCGCAGCTATGTCCGTTTGTGGGATGATTTGAAAGACCTGCAGGAATGGCAAGTGAATAAGTAATGCTTTGAAAGGCGTGCCCAATGGCACGCCTTTTTCTATTTCACATAAACTGAAGTAGAGAGGAGGTCAGAGCAATGAGAGGCAACGGATCAACGTGTCTGGGCATTTGCGCCTTGGCGTTGGGATTGGGGATCTTTATCGCCGCCGTGTTCCCAGTGGGCGTATTGATGTTCCTTGTGGCCTTCCTGCTGATCGCCTGCGGCATCGCTTGTTTGAAAGATAGGAGGTAGCTTCGTGAAGATCATCGTTTGGAAAGCCCCGAAACCTCTGCGCGCCATCCTGCGCAGTATCTTCCACATCGAGTCATAAATTGCAACCCTCAGTTCATACACTGTAGCAACATTACATTTTGAGAGGGCTGAACGTATGGAACTGGGCTTGCAATTTGAAAACATCCTCTGTTGGGAGGAAAGCGCCGCTGTCACCGCCACCCGTGAGGAGTCTATGGAGACGGTGATACCGGAATATTGTCCCGCCGTTGCGCGGATCGTGGAGACGACAGGAAAACTGTGCATCCGTGAAAAGTTGGTAGGGGAGGAGCGCTGTACCGTCTCCGGCAGCGTAAAGGTGACGGTACTCTACACCTCCGAGGAGGCGGCAGGTTTGCGGAGCTTGACCCTCAATGTGCCGTTTTCCTGTCCTTTGGAGGATCGCACCCTTCATAAATGCCGCACTCTGTGGGTCACAGGGCGGCTGCTTCTCGCAGAAGCCACGGTGGTCACTTCCCGCAAGCTCTATGTAAAGGTGCTGCCGGAGATCACCGTTACCCCCTATCGGGAGGGCACACGCCGCCTCTGCTGCGGTACGGAGGAAGAGCCTACCATCCGCCGCCGCTGCACATCTCTGTCCCTGCCCATTTTGTGCGCTGTGGCAGAGAAGGAGTGCAGTGTTACCTGTCAGAGTATGCCCATCGCCGATCACCCGCCGGAGGATCTGCTGCTGTATAACGCTGTGCCTACCATACATTCTTCCCAGCGTGTAGGTAACAAGCTGATGGTCAAGGGGGAATTGTGGCTTTGTACCGTGTACCGCAGTGAGGACCGCAGCCTTCACCGCTGGGAGGAGGCGCTGGACTTCTCCCAAATCGTCGATGTGGCAGAACTGCCGGAGGAGGCAGACTATGTGCTGACAGCCCAGCTGGGAGACAGCGATGTGCGGATTCTCCGCAGTGAGGGAAGCACAACCTTTGGCATTACAGCGCACTTTTGTCTGTGTATCAGCGCCTATTGCCGACAGAGCGCCGAGTGCGTTACAGATCTCTATTCCACTCGCTGTGCCGCCGCTTTGGAGCGGCGCAATGTCAGCATTCCTGTCCGCGTACCGCCCCGCAGCATCCACGAGGACGCCGCACTGCAGCTGGATTTCGACAGCCAGCCTGCCTTTGTCTGTCTCACCGACTGGGACTGCGGGAACGCGGCAGTAAGTACGGAAGAGCGGGGGCATATGCTGCATACGACCGTACACATGCATATCCTCTACTTAGATGACACCGATGCGCCTGTCAGCACCACTCGTTCCGTGGAAGTGAGCGCCGCTACGGGTGAGGTAAATGGTCTTGTAACTGTGGGCTGCGGTCGTCCGACTTGGCAGTGCAGCGGCAGCACCGTCCGCATCAGCATACCCGTCATCTTCTCGATCGGCAGCAAAGAGGAGGAGACCATATCCGTCATTTCCACAGTTGAACTTACGGAGGAAGATCGGGCAAAAAGCCCCAGCCTCATTCTGCGGCGCATGGCGGAAGGGGAGACCTTGTGGGATATTGCCAAGCAGTACCGCACCGATGAAGAGGCCATCCGCAACGCCAATCATTTGGAGGAGGGCAGCGAGGCAACTGGTTTGTTGCTGATTCCAAAGCTGCGGTAAAAGTCTACATGGAATAGAAAGGCCGCCCGTGAGGGTGGCCTTTTTCACAAAATAAAAAGGGGGGATTGACAGTTGTGGCGCGGCAGTATACACTATGGTTAGCAATGACAAACTTAAGGTTTTTTCGACAAAGGATTTACGCTATGGAGCAGAAAAAAACAACGTTGGATCGCCTGCGGGCGGGGGAGATGGGACAGCTGCTGACGGTAGGCGGCGAAGGTGCGCTGCGCCAGCATTTTCTCGATATGGGTCTCATTCCCGGTGCTGAGGTAACACTGGTGAAGTTCGCCCCTATGGGTGACCCGCTGGAAGTGCGCATCCATGATTATGAATTGACGCTGCGCCTTGCTGATGCGGCTAAGATTGAAGTTAAGCCCATCGTGAAGAGCGCCGCTGTACATACCGACGCCACCGTTACGGCCCACCGCACCGAGCATCCCGGTTTAGGTGAGGGTGGACGCTATCATGTGAAGGCAGGGGAGCAGCCCTTGCCCGAGAACGCGGTGCTGCGCTTTGCCTTGGCGGGCAATCAGAACTGCGGCAAGACCACCCTGTTCAATCAGCTTACCGGCGCTAACCAGCACGTGGGTAATTTCCCCGGTGTGACGGTGGATCGGAAAACAGGCGTCATCCGTGGTTATGACAATACGGAGATCACCGACCTTCCCGGTATTTACTCTCTGTCCCCCTACAGCGCCGAGGAGATCGTCTCCCGCAGCTTCATTCTCGATGAAAAGCCCACGGGTATTATCAATATCGTGGATGCCACCAACATTGAGCGTAATCTCTACCTCACCATGCAGCTCATTGAGTTGAACATTCCCATGGTGCTGGCTCTCAACATGATGGACGAGGTGACGGGCAACGGCGGCGCGATCCGCATCAACGAGATGGAGTCCATGCTGGGCATTCCCGTTGTGCCGATTTCTGCGGTGAAGAATGCAGGCGTGGATGAGCTGATCTCCCACGCCGTCCATGTAGCCAAGTATCAAGAACGCCCCGGACGGATGGATTTTTGCAATGAGCAGCAGCATGGCGGCGCTGTCCATCGCTGTCTCCACGGTATCATGCATCTCATTGAAGATCATGCCAAGGCAGCGGGCATCCCTGTCCGCTTTGCTGCTACGAAATTGGTGGAGGGTGACGAGCAGATCCGCGCGGCGCTCCACTTAAGCCAAAACGAGCATGAGATGCTGGAGCATATCATCGCGCAAATGGAGGAAGAGCGTGGCCTTGACCGCGCTGCCGCCATCGCCGATATGCGCTTTGGCTTCATTAAGGAACTGGTAGCCGCTACTGTTGTCAAGCCTAAAGAGAGCCGCGAGCACATCCGCAGCCGCCGCATTGACCGCCTGCTGACGGGTAAGTATACCGCCATTCCTTCCTTTATCGTCATTATGGGTTTGGTTTTCTATCTGACCTTTAATGTCATCGGCGCGTTTTTGCAGGACTTGCTGGATATGGGCATCACCGCCTTGGCAGAATGGGTAGACCACGGCTTGACGGCATGGAGTGTGTCTCCCGCTGTCCGCTCACTGGTGGTAGACGGCATCTTCGGCGGTGTAGGCGGCGTTCTCAGCTTCCTGCCGGTTATCGTGACGCTGTTCTTCTTCTTGTCGCTGCTGGAGGATACGGGCTATATGGCTCGTGTCGCCTTCGTGATGGATAAGCTGCTGCGGAAAATCGGCCTTTCGGGACGCAGTATTGTGCCTATGCTTATCGGTTTTGGCTGCACCGTCCCCGGTGTCATGGCCAGTCGTACGCTGCCTTCGGAGCGTGACCGCAAGATGACCATTCTGCTGACTCCCTA
>JAZQMH010000014.1:0-5909 GCA_045543255.1 Vescimonas sp. | reverse complement strand
TTTCAACCCCTTGGCCCACAGAACGACATGGCTACATCCGACTTCATCTCATGCGGCCGTTCCTCGATCGACCCTTGGGGCAGCACAACCGCTACAGCGTAGCAGATGACCCCAAGGGGCGCTTGCGTGCCGCCTTTGCCGACTTCGATTTTACCTCTATCCCCGATGTGCGCTTGCATCTAACGGCGCGGCTGTTGCTGTTTCTCACCACCCTCAACGGTATGTATGAGCCCGAGCGGTACGCCGCACCTGTGGGGGGTCTGTCGGGCGAGTTGGTGGCCTATGTGAATGAGCATCTTTTCGAGGATATGACGGTGCAGTCGGTGGCGGATGCCTTCTACCGCAGCCGCTCACAGGTGAACCGTATTTTTCGGCAGGCCACAGGCTCGTCACTGTGGAAATATGTGACCATCAAGCGGCTTATGGCGGCGCGGGCCATGATCCAGCGTGGGGAGAGCGCGGGAACAGCCTGCGAGGTGTGCGGATTCTCCGATTATTCTGCCTTCTACCGCCTCTATCGCACACAATTTGGGCACGCGCCGCGCGAGGATGCGGGCACGGCGCAATAAAAATATTAGCCGAGGATTTCTTCCGAAATCCTCGGCTTTTTCCTTATTTTTTACCCATTCGCTGAGCTAAATGTTCCTCGCGGAACTGGCGGGGGGTGAGACCGAAATGGCGCTTAAAGACCTTGGAGAAGTAGTTCACATCGCCGATGCCGCAGTGCTGGGCCACCGTCTGCACCTGCAGCTGGGTATGCCGCAAAAGGTTGGCGGCGGTTTCCATCCGCACATCGGTGACATACTCCGTCACCGTCTTGCCCGTCTCCTTATGAAACAAGGTGGAGAGATACCCCGCGCTGACATTGAGGGTACGGGCTAGGTGCTGGAGATGAAGGTCGGCGGCAGGCTCGGCCTCAATGTAGGTCACTGCCTTTTGCACGGGAGGCGAGTAGTTCCGCAAGGCGTGCTGACGGACGAGGCGGCAGTAGTTCAGCATCATCTCCCCCATCAGTTCGCGGCCTTCGTCCATGTTGTGGATCAGCTCGATGCGGGCGGCGAAGGCGGAGGAGATACGGTCGAGGTGGAAGGGGTGGACGCCGCCTTGCTGGGCGGCTTTGCGCAGGAGGGTATTGCAGATGATGATGTAGTTTTTCATGTTGCGGACGGGGTCTGCCATGCGCTGCTCGAACATGGTTAAGGACACGTTGGACATCATCATTTTGGCGCGGTGGGTCAAGCCTTTCGCCACCGTCTCCATCATCTCATTTTCGTAGGCGTAGCGCCGCTCCATGACCTTCATCTGCATAAGGACATCCTCGCGGCTGGCCTTTGCGCTCACCCCATCGAGGGCGGCAGAGGCAGTGCTGTCGCGGCTCAGCTCCACGATTTTATAGGCGTTACCCGTGCCCCACAGGGTTTCGGCAAAGGCGTTTACCATCATCATCAAGGGGCTTTCATCGGGCAAGACAGGGACAGTGGAATAATACTGCTTCAGCTGGGGAAGCCGCGATGCCGACATACCAAGGCGTTCCAACTCCTCCAACAGCTGGGCCTCGGTGGGCTCATAGGACATGTACGGGCCAATGAGCAGGGCATCGGCAGAAAAAGGCTGGGGCAGAAGGATGCCGATATAGCGGCACATGAACTCATCGTTGATTTTATAAACAGTGTTCTCCTCAAGTGCCAAATCCTCGTAGCGATAGCCCGCTTCCAGTCCAAGGAAGTGGCGCAGACCCAAATCGGGCGCCTGCTCGTCCAGCCCCTCGCCGCTGACCAGCTCCGTGGGAATCCGCATTTTTTTCAGCACCTTCATGAGGTATTCCAGTTCCGCAGTGTAGTTCATGGCGGCCTCCGTTGCAAAAAATCGGGATTGGTAACGTTTTCAATCCTTTTCTCACTTTAATTATTCCATATTTGCCCTGGTTTTTCAATAGTTCATATGAAAATTTTACTATAAAAGACGAAAATTTTCCTCACGGTCTGGAGCGTATCTTGCTACTATATAGATAAGACTCGTACTATGTGCATTTTTTGCGCGAAAAACGGGCACAAAAGAAGGAAACATAGAAACTAACAAATGAGAAAAGAGAGGAAATCCAACATGGCTAAGAAAACCCCCAAGCTGGATGCCAAGGGCTACCGTAAGTTCGGTATCCGCGATTGCCTTGCCTACGCCGCAGGCGATCTGGGCTGCAACATGAGCTTCTCCCTGAAGGGCACTGTTCAGACCTTCTGGCTGGTCTTCATGATGATGGAGACGGGCCTGCTGTCCATTCTGCTGCTGATCGTGCAGATCTGGGACGCTATCAATGACCCCATCATCGGCTCCATGATCGACGCCGACCGCCGCAACTATAAGCGCGGTAAGTTTAAGACCTACATCCTCGTGGGTGCCATCGGCCTGACTGTTGCCGGCGCTCTGGTGTTCATCCCCGCTCCCAATGCCAGCGTGGTGATGAAGGCCATCCTGTTCATCCTCGGCTATGTTATTTGGGACGCCTGCTACACCGTGGCAAACGTGCCCTACGGCTCCATGCTTTCTCTGGTGTCTGAGGACGCCGGCGAGCGTGCACAGCTTTCCACTTGGCGCTCCGTGGGCTCCATGATCGGCAATATGCTGCCCATGGTGTTGCTGCCCATGCTGATCTGGCGCAAGGAAGTGGACGCTGCCGGCAACCCCATCCTGAACCCCGAGACCGGCGTGCAGGTGGAGACCCTGCTGGGTAACCGCGTGTTCGTGGCCGCCCTCATCATGGGCGTGCTGGGCCTCATTTTCTTCCTGTTCATGCTGAAGAACATCACCATCCGCGTGGATGAGAACTCCGTCAAGACCAACGAGGGCGGCGAGAAGTTCAACGTTCTCAAGGCTTTCGGCAACTTCCTGAAAAACCGTGCCGCCATGGGCGCCACCGTGGCTGCCATGGCCATGTTCCTGGGCATGCAGGCTGCCAACACCGCCGTGACCATCATGTTCGCCACCTACTTCGGTCAGGCTCGCCTGTCCGGTATCGTGCAGCTGGTTGGCTTCCTGCCCATGTTCCTCTTCATGCCCTTCATCAAGAAGCTGGTCAACAAGCACGGTAAGCAGGAGTGCGCTTCCGTGGGCGCTCTGTTCTCCATGATCGGCGGCTTCCTGATGTTCGTGTTCCCCATGCTGGCAAACAAGGGCGCAGCTCTGCTGCTGTACCTCGTGGCACTGGTGGTCTTTGGTCTGGGTATGGGCGTGTACACCTGCGTTTCCTGGGCTTTCATGGCAGACGCCATCGACTACAACGAGTGGAAGACCGGCAAGCGCGAGGAAGGCACCATCTACTCCCTGCACTCCTTCTTCCGTAAGCTGGCACAGGGCGTTGGCCCCTCCATCGTGCTGCTGATCATGGGCGCTCTGGGCTACGTCTCCGAGCTGGGTACTGCCGGTCAGAGCCTCGCTACCTCCTACAATATGTGCTGGCTGGTGGCGGCTCTCTACTGCTTCTCCGGCGTTGTGATGTTCCTGTCCATCAAGTTCATCTACAACATCGACAAGAAGACCCTCGCCACCATGAACGACGAGCTGGCTGCACGCCGCGCCGCCAACAACATCGACAGCGTGGGCGAGTAATTCTCCTTTTTCCATCCGTACTTTTTCAGCGGCAGGCAGGCGTGGTCTTCCTGCCGCTGTCCATTGCAATAAGGAGTATTTCACTATGAGAAC
This sequence comes from Vescimonas sp., assembly GCA_045543255.1. Lineage (GTDB taxonomy): Bacteria > Bacillota > Clostridia > Oscillospirales > Oscillospiraceae > Vescimonas. Next base: position 2,213 of record JAZQMH010000014.1, on the reverse strand, counting down.
TGTACTGAATTTCAACGCCGCTTGGGCTTTCGGCAAGGGTACTGCTCTGCCCACCGCCATGCCCACCGATTGGGAGCAGGTGAACCTGCCCCACTCCTGGAACGCCATTGACGGTCAGGACGGCGGCAACGACTATTTCCGCGGCACTTCCCACTATGCCAAGACCTTCGCTAAGAGTGAGCTGCCCGAGGCTGCCCAGTACTACTTGGAGCTGCGGGGCGCCAACTCCTCCGCCGATGTCTACCTCAACGGTAAGCTGCTGGCACACCACGACGGCGGTTACTCCACCTGGCGCGTCAACATGACCGAGGCCATGGCAGAGGAGAACCTGCTGGTGGTGGCAGTGGACAACGCCGCCAACGACACCGTGTATCCCCAGATGGCTGACTTCACCTTCTACGGCGGCCTCTACCGCGATGTGAACGTCATCTGCGTGGCTTCTTCCCACTTTGACCTTGACTACTTCGGTGGCTGCGGTCTGATGGTCACTCCCGCTGTGGAGGGCGATAAGGCCACCGTGGCACTGGAATCTTGGGTCACCAACGCTAAGGATGGTCAGATCATCCGCTACACCGTCACCGATGCTACAGGCGCTGTCATCGCCACCGCCGAGGGTCAGAAGGCTGAGGTCGTCATCGAGAACGTCCACCGCTGGCACGGCCGCAAGGATCCCTACCTCTACACCGCCAAGGCAGAGCTGGTGGAGGGCGAGGTCGTGGTGGATACCGTGTCCACCCGTTTCGGCTGCCGCACCTTCGAGATCGACCCTGAGCGCGGCTTCATCCTCAACGGTGAGGAGTATCCTCTCCGGGGCGTGAGCCGCCATCAGGATCGCTGGGGCATCGGCAACGCTCTGCTGCCCGAGCATCACACCGAGGATATGGATCTCATCTGCGAGGTGGGCGCTACCACCATTCGTCTGGCTCACTATCAGCACGATCAGTTTTTCTATGACCTGTGCGACGAGCGCGGCATGGTCATCTGGGCTGAGATCCCCTACATTTCCAAGCATATGCCCACCGCCCGCGAGAACACCATTTCTCAGATGAAGGAGCTGGTGGTGCAGAACTACAACCATCCCTCCATCGTTGTGTGGGGTCTCTCCAATGAGATCTCCATCGGCGGCAGCGACGAGGACTTGCTGGAGAACCACCGCATCCTCAATGACCTGTGCCACGAGATGGACAAGACCCGCCTCACCACCATTGCAGCCGTGTCCATGTGCAAGATGGACGATCCCTATCTGCTGATCCCCGATGTGGTGTCCTATAACCACTACTTCGGTTGGTACGGCGGCGACACCTCCATGAACGGTCCTTGGTTCGATAAGTTCCACGCCACCCATCCCACCATCCCCATCGGCTGCTCCGAGTACGGCTGCGAGGCACTGAACTGGCACAACTCCGATCCCCGTCAGGGCGACTACACCGAGGAGTATCAGTCCTTCTATCACGAGGAGCTGATCCGCCAGCTGTTCACCCGCAAGTATATGTGGGCTACCCATGTGTGGAATATGTTCGACTTCGGTGCCGATGCCCGCGCTGAGGGCGGCGAGAACGGTCAGAACCACAAGGGTCTGGTGACCTTCGACCGCAAGTATAAGAAGGATTCCTTCTACGCCTACAAGGCATGGCTCAGCGACGAGCCCTTCGTCCACCTGTGCTCCAAGCGCTACATTGACCGCGTGGAGGATGTGACGAAGGTGACCGTGTACTCCAACCTGCCCGAGGTGGAGCTGTTCGCCAACGGCGTGAGCGTGGGTAAGAAGGCAGCCGAGGATCACTTCTTCTACTTCGAGGTGGCCAACGTGGGCGAGACGAAGCTGGAGGCCGTGGCCGGCGAGTACCGCGACGAGAGCGTGATCCGCAAGGTGGACACCTTCAATGAGGAGTATCGCCTGAAGGAAGTGGGCGCCATCCTCAACTGGTTCGACATTGAGGAGAAGGAAGGCCGTCTGAGCCTCAACTCCAAGATGAGCGATGTCATCTCCACTATGCGCGGCAAGCTCCTCTTTGCCAAACTCATGGGCAAGATGCTGGGCGGCAAGAAGAAGGGCGAGAAGGCAAAGCCCATGGGCTTTGAGATGACCCCCGAGCTGATGTCCATGATGGGCGGCTTCACCGTGCTGCGCCTCCTCACCATGGCTGGCGGCATGATGGATGCCAAGTTCACCAAGGAAGACCTCCTTGCGCTGAACCGCAAGCTCTCCCGCA
>JAZQMH010000013.1:0-9941 GCA_045543255.1 Vescimonas sp. | reverse complement strand
TTTTTTTGCTTACTTTTTGACTTTTCGATTAAACTGCACGATGGCAACCACCAGCAGCGCCGCGGCGGTAGCACCCATAATATACCACGGGATGTTTTCAAAGGCGTACCATTTTCCGAAGGTCTCGGCGACCAGAGCATCGTACTTTGAGGACATTTGGGAGAGCATGGACGTGCTGTAGGCAAACAGCGCCCGCCATGCGATGAGTACACGGACGATCTCCTCAATAAAGTATAACGCCCAACCGCTGAACAACACCCAAAAGTAGGGGCGGGAGAGGAGATGCGATTCGCCGCTCCATTGCCGCACGCCGCCGCGAAGGAGCGCGTAAGCGGCGGGAAGGAGAAGGAGCGTAATATCCCACGGCAGCACACGCTGGAGAAGATGGCGGACATTGTAGCCGTAGTGGTGTCCGTAGGTCAGTGCATTGGAAAGGGGAACAGCCAGCACCAGCTCTGCCAATAGCCAAATGCCTGCCGCCACGAGAGGCAGCAGCATGGCAAGGCGCAGCCGCAGCTTATCCTTGGGGCAACCACCCCAACCGATCCACAGGGCGGCGGCAGCGGCGGCGATCAGCAAGCCCTGCACGGCGGCGGGACTATAGCGGAACAGCATGGCTGCCAGCAGACACAGGGCCGCCACGGCATAGCCGATGCGGAAACGCAGCGCACCCCGCTGGGAGAGATAGTGCTCCACCTGCGAGGGGGTGTTGGGCGCTTGGTGCAGGGATTCCCCTGCCAGCAGTTCATCGGCGCTGACACCGTAGAGCTCGGCGAGAGCGGGGAGAATGACAATATCGGGGAAGCCGCCGCCCGACTCCCATTTGCTGATGGTCTTATTGGAAACGCCGAGACGGTCAGCCACATCCTGCTGCGTCATGTTGGCGTTTTTGCGGAGCGTAGCGAGATAGGCGCCTGTTTTCATGGTGTCCATAGCAAGGCCTCCTTTCAACTTTGGTCACAGTATGCCGTAATGGGGTAAAATTGTCCATCCCCAAGGTTTGGATTCCTGTCTACGGAGCGTAGAGTTTGGAAAAAGCACCCGTTTTGTGTGATAAACGGGTGCATTTTGTTTAGTACTTCCAAGGTCTGTCGGGCTCTTTGAATTCCTTTAGGCGCTGCTCGTAGGCAGCAAAGGCAGCCGCTTTAAAGGCGAGGTCGTCGGGCGCGCCCATCTGCCGCAGCAGCCACTTGCACAGGGGCGGATTCAGCACCAGCAGCGGGCCGATGAGATGGGTGGCAAGGAGTCCGCCGCGGCGGAAGCCATCAGCCGTACCCTCTGCGCCGTCGCGGCCCACGCCCTTCACAGGGGCGAAGAGAGGGGCGGCATCGCCGCTTTCGTGGATGTGACCGAAGAGGCTCTTAAAGCCCACGATTTCCATGCCTTCAAAGTCGCCCACGAAGAAGCTGTTGTGGCGCTGCATCATTTTATACCGTGCCTTGCCCTGCAAAAGACCCAAGCCCTCGATGGTGTCGGCTTGGTCGCTCTCGATGGCCTCCGTGAGAACATCCACGGCGTTGCCTGTGGCGAGGAAGAGCTGACCTGCATCAATCTTGGCGGCGATAGCGTCTTTCAAGGGGGCGAGGGCGTTGGCGATCATGGCAAGACCCTTTTCGGTGGTGCTGCCCAGATAGACGAGGGTAATGTCCTCGTCCAAAAAGCGGGGACGGGACTTAATATCCGTCTCGATGAATTCCAAATCGGGGCAGCACTGACCGAGGTAGCGCATATTCATCAAATCGCCGCAGAGATTGCAGATCTCGGGAAAGAGGATCTCTACCTTCATGCCTGCACCTCCTTGCTGCGCGCCAATGCCAGTTTTTTCATGTGGTCATAGACCTTATAGCTCAAGGCCATAGAGTCCGTGCCGTAGAGCTGATAGATGTCGTCCCCCGGGGTGAAGTGCAGCTTCTCTGCGGCGCGGAACTCGTCGCGCTCCACCACGATCTTCTCCTCGGGCACGCCTGCCATCAAAAGCCGCAGCTTATAGTCCAAGGCGCGAGCGCCTGTACACACGATCTGCACGATGCTCTCGTGGGCGAGGAACTCAAAGTCGGCATCGAAGAGCCAACAGGCGTTCTCCGACCAGTGGGCGGCGTCGCCAAGACAGTTCATCATCAGCAGCAACTCCTTGCGGCCCTCGCGGCCCGCGATATAGTCGAAGGCGCGGGAGCCTGCCAGTGCGTTCTTCTCCTTGGACATCTGCCGCACCAGCGTCACATCCCCCACCTTCTCGCTGCTGTGGCGGGAGGCGGTAACGGAGGATGCGCCGAGGACGCGGGCGATCTTCTCGTGGTCAAAGCCCAGCTGCCGCAGCACGGCGGTGACGGTGACCATATTGTAGACGTTGAAAATGCTGTCGGTAATAAGAGGATAGGGATAGCTTTCGCCTGCCTCGCGGATGGTCATGGTCTTGGCGGCAAAGTCCACATTCTGCGCCAAATACTGCACCTCGGGAGAGCGGAAGCCGCAGTCGCGGCACACCGCCTGTCCAATATGGTGATAGCGGCGGAAGGTGTAGTCCAGTTTACCGCTGCACTGGGGGCAGATACGGACATCGTCAATGAGGTTGATGCACGCCTGCACATCGCTGTCCATGCGGTCGATGCCAAAGTAGACACGCTTGTTCGCCTTTGCCACGCCCGAAGAGATGAGATCATCGGCATTGAGGATCATGGTGGCATCCTTGGGAATGGCTCGGGAGAGGATGTCAGCGATGAAGTAAGGGTGGGCGTTGCGCATGATGGAGTCGCGGAAGAGGTTGGTAATGACCACGAAGTTGGGCTTAATATAGGGGAAGATCCGCAGGGAAGCACGCTCATCCACCTCCAACACCGCCATATCGCACTTCTTTACACGACCGAAAAGGTCGCAGTTGCGAATAAAGGCGGTAGAAACGCCGGAGGTGATGTTAGAGCCGGCGCGGTTGGACATGACGCGGTGACCCTCGCCCTCCAAAATGTCGGTGAGCATATTGCTGACGGTGGTTTTTCCGTTGGTGCCCGTCACCGCCACGATGGTCTTGGGCTTGCCCACATAGCGCAGAAAATCGGGGCAGATACGGATGGCCAGCGCGCCGGGGAAGTCCGTGCCGTTATGGTGAGTGATCTTCAGCGCGGGAATGGACAGTTTTGCCATCCACAGCGCCAGTAAAAATCGCAGTTTACCCATGGAGCTTACTCCTTCTTTCCTAAGAAAATCATCAGCGCCGCCATATCGGCGGGGGACACGCCGGAGATGCGCCCTGCCTGTCCGAGGCTGCGGGGACGGATGGCCCCCAGCTTTTCCCGCGCCTCTAAGCGCAGACCCTGAATGTTGTCGTAGTTGATGTCCTCCGGCAGAAGCTGCTGCTCCAGCCGTTCAAATTCCGCCACCTGCTTTTCCTGTCGGCGGATGTAGCCCTCGTATTTCACGGTGATCTCCACCTGCTCCACGATGTCCTTGGTCAGTTCGGGGGCTTCGCTGTCGAAAGGACGGAGATCGGCGTAGCTCAGCTGGGGGCGGCGCAGGAGATCAATGAGGCGGCAGCCGTCCTCCACGGGGGTCGTACCCTTGGCGGTGAGCAGTTCGTTCAGCGCTGCGCTGCTGCCGATGCCGCGGCGGGTGAGACGGGCGATCTCTCGCTCCACAGCGGCGTATTTGGCTTCCACCGCCTCCAATCGCTCTTTGGACACAAGACCCAACTCGTAGCCGATGGCGGTAAGGCGCTGGTCGGCGTTGTCCTGCCGCAGCACGAGGCGATACTCGGCGCGGCTGGTCATCATGCGGTAGGGCTCTTCTGTGCCCTTGGTGACGAGGTCGTCAATCAGCGTGCCGATATAGCTTTGGCTGCGCTTTAATACGAAGGGCGTTTCGCCGCGAATGGCGCGGGCGGCGTTGACGCCTGCCACGAAGCCCTGCACCGCCGCTTCCTCATAGCCCGAAGAGCCGTTGAACTGTCCTGCGCCGTAGAGACCACGAATGGCCTTCGTCTCCAGCGTAGGCAGCAGGGCCAAGGGATCGATGCAGTCGTATTCGATGGCGTAGGCGGGGCGGGTCATCTCGGCCTGTTCCAAGCCTGCTACCGTATGGAGCATCTCAATTTGCACATCCTCGGGGAGGGAGGAGGAGAATCCTTGGATGTAGAGTTCCTCCGTATCGAGGCCCATAGGCTCAACAAAGAGCTGATGGCGCTCCTTGTCGGCAAAGCGGACGATTTTCGTCTCGATAGAGGGACAGTAGCGGGGGCCCACGCCGTCAATAACGCCGTTATACATGGGGCTGCGGTCTAAATTCTCGCGGATGATGCGGTGTGTCTCGGCGTTGGTATAGGTGAGGTAGCACACGGCGCGGTTTTGGGGCGCATCCTCCGTTTCAAAGCTGAAGGGCAGGGGATCGCTGTCGCCAACCTGCAGTTCCATCTTGGAAAAATCCACCGTGCGGGCGTTGACACGAGGGGGCGTGCCCGTCTTAAAGCGGCGCAGCGGCAAGCCCAGTGCGGCAAGACGGTCGGTGAGAAGGGTGGAGGTGTGCATGCCGTCGGGGCCGCTGTCCTCTACGCACTCGCCCACGATGGTGCGTCCGCTGAGGAAGGTGCCGGTGCAGAGAATGGCGGCCTTTACGCGGAACACCGCGCCTGTGCGCAGCACCACTTCTGTCACACGCCCATTCTCTGCGCGGATATCCACCACCTCGCCCTGTCGGACATGGAGATGGGGCTGCCGCTCCAAGGCGTATTTCATCACTTTTTGATATTCGCGGCGGTCGGCTTGGGCGCGGAGCGACCACACGGCAGGGCCTTTGCCGCGGTTGAGCATGCGGTACTGGATGCAGGCCTTATCAGCGGCTTTTGCCATCTCGCCGCCGAGCGCGTCCAGCTCGCGGACGAGGTGACCCTTGCCTGTGCCGCCCACGGCGGGGTTACAGGGCATGTTGCCCACGGCGTCAAGGTTGATGGTGAAACAAACCGTCTCCATGCCCAACCGTGCCGCCGCCAGCGCCGCTTCAATGCCGGCATGACCTGCGCCAATGACAGCAATATCAAATTCTCCGGCAAAAAACTCTCTCATAGGAACTCCTGTTTTTTCTACAGTTTTCCTTATTATATAATAGTGTGCCCGCAAAAGGCAAGAGGCGGTTGGGCAGAATGTCAAAAAAGTTGCGGCGCACTTGGCAAAAATGTATAATCCTTGCCGTTGCATTTTGGCGCGAGGCGGCATATACTATACCGTAGAGAACAGAAAAGAAAGGTGGGTGATAGGAAAGATGATGGACAATCGAATCTATGGTGATCTGGACGACATGATCTTCGCCGACTGCGACTGGCAGCCCAGCGAGCGATAAAGGGTTCAGCACAAATGAGGGAACCACGACACAGCTGTGCCGTGGAAATTTGCTTTTTATGGGACTTTTTCGCCCTTATCATACAAAAACCGCCGACAGCGCTGCCGCCATCGGCGGCTTTTTTGATTTTTGAAAGAAAAAATGGCTCTTAACAAGTTTTTCACGTTTTCTTAACGCGGAAGTATGGTACAATGGCTATGAATATGCGGAAAGGAGGAGATGTCATGAAACTTTTTAATGTTTATCGCAAAGATGAGAAGCCAAACAAACTGCTTTATTTCATTAAAGATGTTCTTGTGACGGCGATCCTCTTTGCTGGGACAGCCGTGCTGTGCCTCTTCCTTCGCTCCCTTGACCCCCACAATGACACCAGCTATGTGGCGGTCATCTTCTTCATGGATGTGTTTTTGACGGCGCTGTTCACAGAGGGATACTTTTTCGGCATCATCGCTGCCGTGGCGGGCGTCCTTGCTGTGGACTATGTCTTTACCTTCCCCTACTGGCAGATCAGTTTTACCCTTGCGGGTTTTCCTTTGACGTTCCTTGTGATGCTGACCATCTCTATCGTGACGGGTATGCTGACCACCCGCGTCAAGCAGTATGAAGTGCTGCGGCGTGAGGCGGAGCGGGAGAAGATCCACGCCAACCTCCTGCGTGCTGTGTCCCACGACATCCGCACCCCCTTGACGGGTATCGTAGGCGCTACGGAAACGCTGATGGAGGAGAAAAGTCTGTCAGAGGACGAGCGGGAGATGCTGCTGCAAAACGCCAACGAGGATGCCCGCTGGCTTATCCGCGTGGTGGAGAATCTCCTCTCCGTGACCCGTATCGGCTCTCAAAATGCCAGCCCCCTTATTAAAGCGCCCGGCATTGCCGAGGAGGTCATTGAAAGCGCGGTGGCGAAATTCAGCAGAAAACCCACCCTTCCCGTGGAGGTGCAGCTGCCCGACGAGGTGCTGGTGGTGCCTATGGACGAGGTGCTGATCGAGCAGGTGCTGCTGAACCTGTTGGAAAACGCTGCTCGCCACGGAAAGACTGCGACAAAAGTTACCGTTTCTCTTGAGCGAAAGAGGAAAAACGCCATAATCACCATCTGCGACGATGGCGAGGGCATCGAGCCCCATCTGCTGCCCAAGCTCTTTGACAGCAGCACCCATCAGACGCAACAGGGCGACACAAAGCGAAACATGGGCATCGGCCTATCTGTTTGCCGCACCATCGTGCAGGCCCACGGCGGCACGATCTGCGGTGAGAACCGCCCCGAAGGCGGCGCGCAATTTACTATAGAATTACCGATGGAGGAGAAAGAGAATGAAAGTGAAGGATAAGGTATTGATCGTTGAGGACGAGCAGAGCATCAGTAACTTTATTTCCATGATTCTGACGGCCAATGGTTACGATACCATTACTGTCCGTGGCGGCGAGGAGGCCCTTACCATGATCTCCTCCCACTGCCCCGATCTCATTATTCTCGATCTGGGCTTGCCCGACATGGACGGCATGGAGGTGCTGAAGTCTGTCCGCAAGTGGTCCAACCTCCCTGTGGTGGTGGTCTCCGCCCGCAGCTATGAGCATGACAAGGTGGAGGCTCTCGACTGCGGTGCTGACGACTTTATCACCAAGCCTTTCGGCACTTCCGAACTGCTGGCCCGCATTCGTGCCGCCATCCGCCATACCCGCACCACCCTGTCCGATCCCCGTATCGCCCTGTCCGGCAAGTTTACCGCCGGCGACCTCACCATCGACTACGACAAGCATCAGGTGCTGATGAACGGCGAGAATGCCCGCTTGACGGTGAACGAGTATAAGATCGTGGCGCTGTTGGGCAAGTATGCCGGTAAGGTGCTGACCTACGATTTCATTATCCGTGAGCTGTGGGGCCCCAAGGCAAAGGCGGACAACCAGATCCTCCGTGTCAATATGGCCAACATCCGCCGCAAGATCGAGAAGGATCCCAGCCATCCCGAGTACCTCTTTACGGAGGTGGGCGTGGGCTATCGTATGCGCGAAGGAGACTGAGTTTCCTGAAAAGAAAAAACTTGAGAAACGGGAGAGAAAGGCGTCGCTTCTGCGGCGTCTTTTTTCGTCCAAGGAATAGGGGTGAGAAGTGTTTTGCTTATAATAAACGGATAAAGAAAAAGTTAACAGCTGTGAAGATGGTGTTAAAAAGGCCGTTTTTATATTTACAGAGGGGAAAGGGGAGAGTAAAATTCACCCATAACCGCCTCAAAGGCGAGGCAACCTTATTAAAAAAGGAGAGAAAACTATGGAAAACAGAAGTGGCTTTAAGACTAACTTCGGATTCCTGATGGCTGCCGTCGGCTCCGCCGTGGGTCTGGGCAACATTTGGGGATTCCCCGCTAAGATGGGCGCGAATGGTGGTTTCACCTTCCTGCTGGTCTACATTTTCCTGGGTCTGACCACTGGTATCATCGTTATGATCAGTGAGCTGGCCATCGGTCGTAAGACCGGTAAGGGCGCTGTCGCTGCTTACCAGGTCGTCAGCAAGAAGTTCAAGTGGATGGGCTGGATGGGTATCGCCTCCGCCTTCCTGATCCTGTTCTTCTACTGCGCTCTGGGCGGCTACTGCATCAAGTACGTCGTTGTTAACGTCGGTGACCTGATCGGCGCAGGCTTCGGCTCTGCAGGCTTGACAGGTGCAGACGTGTTCGGCAACCTGCTGGCATCCCCCTGGGAGGCTGTCATTTATGGTCTGATCTTCGTGGCTCTGACCATGCTGATCGTCCTCGGCGGCGTTGCCGGCGGTATCGAGAAGGTCTGCTCCATCGGTATGCCCTGCCTGTTCGTGGCTCTGCTGATCTGCATCATCCGTGCTGTTACCCTCCCCGGCGCCGGCGACGGTCTGCGCTACATGTTCATCCCCGGCTGGGCTGTTGCTCAGGGCATTGTTGAGAAGGCAAACCTGTTCCAGGTCTTCTCCACTGCCGGCGGTCAGATGTTCTTCTCCCTGTCCCTCGGTATGGGCGCCATGATCACCTATGGTTCCTACCTGGATAAGAAGGAGAACATTCAGAAGAACGCTCTGCTGATCGTTCTGATGGACTCCCTGGTTGCTTTCATGGCCGCTCTGTGCGTGCTGCCCGCTCGTTTCGCTCTCGATCCCGAGGGTGCTTTGGGTGGTCCCTCCCTGCTGTTCATTACCATGCAGAACGTGTTCCAGAAGATGGGCGGTATCGGCCCCGTGTTCGGTATCATCTTCTACCTGCTGGTGGTCTTCGCCGCTATCTCCTCCTCCATCTCTCTGCTGGAAGTCGTGGTTGCTCACTACTGCGACAAGGCTGCTGAGAAGGGCAAGGGTGACAAGCGTAAGAAGTACACCCTCGTCGCCGCTGCTCTGGTTGGCATCGGCTGCCTGCTGGTGTGCTACGACTCTCTGGGCTCTCAGGGCATCCACCCTGCAGCGCTGCTGGGTCTGGAAAATGCTGGTGCTTGGGCTGCTGACTGGCTCGACTTCTTCGACTGCATCTCCGAGGGTATCATGATGCCCATCGGCGCACTGCTGACCTGCGTGGTCGTCGGTTGGGAGATCGGTCCTACCATTGTCAAGGAGGAAGTGGAGCAGATGGGCAACAAGTTCACCATGTATCCCTACTTCAAGTTCTGCGTCCGCTTCATCGCTCCTCTGGGCCTGCTGATGGTTCTCTATGGCCAGCTGACCTCCTTCTTCGGCTAAGAAAAACGGCACTTGTCCGTACATAGTTAGCTGAATAAAAACACAATTAAAAGCACCGATGCCTCGGCATCGGTGCTTTTTTGCGTAAAAGCGGCGATTATCGCAACAAAACAACCAAAATTAAAGCACAAGGTCTACCTGTAGGAAAAGCCAAAGAACATGATAAAATTTTGTCAAAAACCAAGAAAAGTGTGTGAAGAGATTGACAATTGTGTTAAGAACATATAAAATAATGAGACCATATACTTTGAGGAGGTAAATCTCATAATGGAAAAGAAGAGCACAAAGATCGCGTACGGCGTAGCCTTTGGTATTTTCGTCGTACTGATGGTCATTTTGGGTGTCAGCTATCCTGACGGTGTGTATGGCACCTTCTGGTCCCTGCTGCCCCCCATCGTGGCTATCGTGCTGGCTCTGATCAGCAAAGAGGTGTATTCTTCCCTGTTCCTGGGCGTCCTGGCCGGTGCACTGCTGTACACCAACTTCGGTATCTGGGACACCGTCGTTGCCCTGGTTGGCACCGACGTCGGCCTGCTGTGTGTGCTGGCTGACTCTTGGGACATGGGTATCATCATCTTCCTGGTGCTGCTGGGCATCATGGTGGATCTGATGAACAAGGGCGGCGGCTCCGCTGCTTTCGGTCGTTGGGCCAAGAAGTCTGTTAAGACCCGCAAGGGCGCACAGCTGCTGACCATGCTGCTGGGCGTGCTGATCTTCGTCGACGACTACTTTAACTGCCTGACCGTCGGCTCCGTGATGCGTCCCGTCACCGAGTCCCACAAGCTCTCCCGCGCAAAGCTGGCCTACATCATCGATGCTACCGCCGCTCCCGTGTGCATGATCGCCCCCGTGTCCTCCTGGGCCGCAGCCGTCTCCGGCTACGTCAACAGCGAGTCCGTCAACGGTATTCAGGTCTTCATCCAGC
>JAZQMH010000012.1:0-2066 GCA_045543255.1 Vescimonas sp. | reverse complement strand
AGCCGCTCCTCGCGGCGGGCGATGACCCAAATCTCATCGAGGGTGTAGGCCTTGTCCACGGCGGAGACGAACTCACGACCCATGCCGCTGGATGCTCCTGTAATAATGGCGATATTCATAAAGGGATGTCCTTTCGCGTGTTTTTCTTCAGTATAACACATGGAGGGGAATTATAAAAGAAAAAAGTCCGCTTGCGCGGTCTTTTTATGTGCAATTATTCCTTATCCTGCAGCCCAGCCGCCGTCCACCAGCAGCACATCGCCGCTGACATAGGAGGAGTCATCGCTGGCGAGGAACAGGGCTGCCGAGGCGATCTGCTCGGCACTGCCGGGAGGCGGCGCAGTAGCCAGCACGTTCTTCACGCGACCATAGCCTGCCATGTTGGGCATGCCCATAGAGTTGGAGATCTCGGTGGCGATGCCGCCGGGCGCGATGGCGTTGCAGCGGATGCCGTTGGGCATATACATATAGGCGGTGTTCTTGGTGAGGGACACCACGGCGGCCTTGGAGGCGGTGTAGACTGCGCCTGCGCAGCTGCGCATAGCGCCGAGAGAGGCCACGTTGATGATATTGCCGCCGTCACCCTGCTCCAAAAAGACCTGCACGGCCTTCCGCATGGAGTACATAGGGCCATAGACATTGACGGCAAAGACCTGCTCGATTTTCTCGTTCAATACATCACCGATGGGGCTCATGTCGTCCATGATGCCTGCGTTATTGACCAGTACATCGAGGCGACCGAACTCCTTCACTGCCAGTTCAATAGCGCCCACCATAGTCTCTTCCTTGGATACGTCGCCCACATAGGGGATGACCTTACCCTCGAGACCAGCGAGGGAGGCTGCCAGTTCCTCCAACCGCTCGCGGCGGCGGGCAACGGCGATAATGTTGGCACCCTCGCGGACAAAGCGCTCAACAATGGCTTTCCCCATGCCGGAGGAGGCACCGGTGACGACAATAGACTTATTCTTCAGCTTCATAGGTTGTGTCTCCTTTCAAGATGGAATGTTTTTTTGTTTCTGTAGTCAGTATAGCATGGTGTGTTGGTTCTGTCGGTGATGAAGTCACCGTTTTATTCTACGATACGCCCGTCGGTGGAGATGGTCACCACCTGCCAGGGGATAAATTTCCCGCTGTCAATGAGGGCTTTCTTCACGGCGTGTTCGATACCGCCGCAGCAGGGCACTTCCATTCGCACCACGGTGACGCTCTTAATGTCGTTGGCAGCGAGGATGGCGGTCAGCTTTTCAGCGTAGTCCACGCTGTCCAGCTTGGGGCAGCCGATGAGGCAGACCTTATTGCGGATGAAGTCGTTATGGAAGTTGCCGTAGGCGTAGGCGGTGCAGTCGGCAGCCACCAGCAGGTGTGCTCCGTTAAAGTAGGGGGCGGTGGGCGGTGCCAGCTTGATCTGCACAGGCCACTGGCGCAGCTGAGAGGCGGCAGCCACAGGGGCGGCAGGCGCAACGTCGCAGCGCTCGATGGTACGGCTCTGAGAGCCGGGGCAGCCGCAGGGGAGAGGTGCTTCGGCGGCCTCCTTGGCGGCCTTGGCAGCCAGTACGGCGGCCTCATCGTAGGCGGGGGCTTCCCGCTCTTCAAAGGTGATGGCGCCTGTGGGGCAGGCGGGCAGGCAATCCCCAAGACCATCGCAATAGTCCTCACGGAGAAGTTTCGCCTTGCCATCCACCATGCCGATGGCACCTTCATGGCAGGCCTTGGCGCACAGACCGCAGCCGATACACTTATCCTCGTCAATTTTGATGATCTTACGGATCATAACCCTGTCCTCCTTGAAAAAATTTCTTACTCTGTGGTTTTAGTATACCATCAAAGAGGGGTTCAAACTGTTGCATAAACCACAAATTTTGCAGGAAAATCACAGAAAGGTTGAGAAAAGGAAGAAAGTGTGGTAAAATAGGGGAAAATGATTGTAGGAGAACCCCTGTTATGGTCTATACGGAACAATTTTATGTAGGGTACAGCGACTGCGGCGCAGATATGACTCTCAGCAATACGGCGCTGCTGCGGTACTTTGAAAATATCGCCTCCATGCACGGCGCGGCGGTGGG
>JAZQMH010000011.1:0-7701 GCA_045543255.1 Vescimonas sp. | reverse complement strand
CCTCCCCCCCAACCTTGCAATCTTACGCCCCCTATGTTACCATAGACAAAACACCATCGGGAGGCGCGATATGACCATTCCACAGCTGACGGAGAAAATGATTGCCTTTTCCAAGGGCGACATACACGATATTGAGCATTTTATGAAGGTGTGGGGCTACGCCAAGACCATCGGAGAACTGGAGGGCTTGGACGAGGGGACGCAGTTCACCCTCGAACTGGCGGCCCTGACTCACGACATCGCCTGCCCGTTGTGCCGCCAGAAGTACGGAAGCACCATTTGGGCGAAGCAGGAGGAAGAGGGCGCGCCTATGGTGCGGGACTTCCTCGCCGATACCGCCCTCTCCCCTGCCATCATCGACCGCGTGGCCTACCTCGTGGGGCATCACCACACCTTGACGGGGGTCGAGGGGGCGGACTATCAAATCCTCATCGAGGCCGATTACATGGTCAACGTCGCCGAAAAGGGGTTGGGGAAAGAAGAAATCGCCGCCTTCGTGGCGGAACATTTCCGCACCAAGAGCGGGATCGCCCTCATAAAGAGCGTTTTCGGGCTGTAAGAAATTCTTTCCATAGAATTCGTAGGGCGGGGTGCCCACGCCCAACGGAAGTCCCCTTGGGGGACACCCCGCCGTCAAACCAAGGGGCGGTTCAATAGACGCGGCGGGGTGTGGGCACCCCGCCCTACAACATCACAAGAAATCTCCCGTTTTCCACATAAATAAGGGAACATTTTTCCATGATTTTTCGTCTTATAGGTAACCACACATAAGGAGGACGCCACCATGAAGAAACTGTTCATTCTGTGCCTTGCCCTCGTGATGACCTTGACCCTCGCAGGGTGCTATCGGGCGAACATGCTGGATAAAGATGCCCTGCCGCCTGAGGAAGTACCCCCTACCTGCGGCGAAGTGGACGCCGAACACGTGCCACAGTGGGGCTTGACCTTTGAAACCAAGGATGTGACGGCAAAGGGCATGACGCTGGTGATTCGCCAAGAGGGCGGCGTGGAGCTGACGGGACAAATCAACACGGGCACTCCCTACGGCCTTAAAGTGCGTGATGGCGACACATGGGTGGAGGTGCCCCTGCTCCGCGACGACATTGCGTGGAATACCATCGCCTATGTCGTGCCCACAGGGGGCGAGTTGGAGCAGAATCTCGACTGGTCGTGGATGTACGGGGAGCTTCCCGCAGGGGAATACCTGCTGATGAAATCCTTCATGGACTTCCGCGGCACAGGGGATTATGATACCTTTACCTTCAGCGTGGAATTTACAGTGGAGTGAGCGCACCCCACCTTGGCTCCCCCAATGGGGGAGCTGTCAGCCGCAAGGCTGACTGAGGGGGCGGCTATTGAAAGCACCCTCGTCAGCAGCCCCCCCCGTCATTTGCTCCGCAAATCCCACCTCCCCCAATGGGGGAGGCAAGGATGCCATTAACAGCAAAAAAGACACCCTCACGGGTGTCTTTTTTTATTACGTTCTTATTCGGCGTCGGCGGCGGGAACATCCTCAGCCGTCTCGGCAATGGCCCACGTGGCGGGATCGGCGGTATCCTCCACCATCTTACCCACGATGAGGTAGCGGAACTGATGCTGGGTGTCGCCGTTCTTGCACACGGACAGGATCAGCACATGATCCCCTGCCACAGGCTTCTCAGCGCCGTTGAGGTTGGTGCTGCCGGCAGTCTCTTTCCACAGGGCGGTGAAGAAATCGTTGAACACCTGCTCGTCGTTGAAGTCGTGATAATAGATGACATGGCTGGTATCATACTGCACGCCGCCCACGATCTCGTAGGTCACGCGGCGACCCTCCTGATACATATACATCACGGGCTTCTGAGAGAAGTCCATCTCACGGATGAAGCGCTCAAGACCGCCGAACATGGAACGGTTGGCCATGTTGTGACCGTAGATCACGGTGACGGGATCGCTCAGGTCGCGGCCGTTGATGTACTTACCCTCCACCATGGACTCGGAGAACAGCGTGCCGGGCTTATAGCTGTTACCGTCCAGATCGCGGTAGAGATAATAGTTACGGGTGCTGTCAGCATCCTCGCCTGCCTGCTGGGGAGGCGCCAACACCACGGGATAAGAGGTGTCCGCCTCGATCTCCAGCACTTCCTTGGTGCCGGGGATCTCCAGCCATGCGTACACATCGGGATACTTCTCAAAAATCTCTGCCATACCCTCGGGCTCCACGATGGGATCGGGCTCCACACGGTCAGAGTAATCGGGCTCCACAGGGCCCTCGTCGATGGGCTCATCGGGGGTGGTATCGGCAGGCTTGAGGCAGATAAGCAAAATGATGATGGCGATGATTGCCACAAGGGCAATCAGGGCGATCAGCGTCTTTTTCTTCACCTGACCGTTCATCTTAAAGGCAGTGATGAAACGCTGCAGCTTTTCCTTCATTATATTTCTCCTTTCGCGGCGGCGGCACAGAGAAATCCGCGCCGTCACTTTTTAGAAGCGTTTTACTTTACAGATAGAGCAATCATAGCATATTCCGCCCTTGATTGCAACCACATTTTTCCCCTTCTAAGTGACGGCGCGGTGAAGGCTTAGTGATAGGACGCGAGAAGAGACTGGAATCTGGTGCGCTGGGCGGGGGTAAAGCGGCTGTCGTAGCGCTGGAAAAGCTCCTTGGCGGCGGCGCTGTCCCCCTTCTTGAGATAGTTGGTCATGGCCTTCATAAGGCTCTCGGCTCCCGTGGAGGAGAGGGTGCTGCCTGCGGTGGCGGCAGCGGCAGAGGTGGCGGAGGTGGCCTCCCCCTTGGCCTCTGCCTTGGCCTTATCCGAGAAGTAGTCCAGCAGCAGCTGAAACTGCTTGCGGTCGGCTGCGGCGGCCTCGTCGTAGATTTTCTGGGCGGCGGTGCGCTCGCTCTTCCACGCGCTCAAGCTGTCGAGATAGCGCTCGTAATCCGCCTCGTCACGGCTGCGGAGCAGCTCATACTGGTCGAGGAGTGCCGCGCCGTCGTCGAGATAACGGGCATAGGCCGCCTCCTGCAGCTCGGGCAGCATATCGCTGAGACGGGCGAGGTAGCTGTTATAGGCCTGCTGTGCCGCGCTCTGGGCGTAGGTAGAGCCGTAGCCGCCGCTGAGATGGGCCCCCTGCGCCATGGTGTCGGCCATGGCAGCCTTACCCTCGCGGGTATAGCGCTTGAGATAGCTCTGAAAGGCCGCGTCGGCGGCGGGGTCGTAGGAGAAGGCCTCACGACCGTTCATCTCCTCATAGAGAGCGGCAAGCTGCTCGTCGAAGGCGGATTCATATTCCGCGGGGACGAGAGCATCGAGGCTCTTGGCGTACTCGAGGGCTGCCGCCGTGTCGGCAGAGGGGGTAAAGCCCTGCTCCAACTTCTCCAGCGCCGCCGAGGTGTTGGGGGACACGGTGGGGGCAGGGGGCGCAGTCTCCTCCATAGAGGCGGCGGAATTCATAAGGCTGCCCCACGTTTCCTCCCCTGCGATGCCATCCAGCTTCAGGCCGTTTTTCTTCTGATAGGAACGGACGGCGGCCTTCGTCTTTTCGCCGAAGATGCCGTCTACCGCCAAGCCGTAGCCGTGACGGTTCAGCGCCTCCTGCAGCTCCTTTACGGCGCTGCCGGAAGAGCCGTAGGCCACCATGGGATAGGTAGATGCCATAAAGATTACTCCTTTCTTACGCAGTACGCCGCCACATATACACCGCCATGTAGGGCGGCATGAGGGAAAAGGCCGCGCCGCCGCCGGTGGTCTGAGAGATAACGTCCACGTAATGGATATGGTTGATGTCCACAAAATTGGTGTTCAGCTCACGGCTGCCGCTGCCGTAGCCCCACGTCTCGGCATAGACGCCGTATTCGCCGCTCTGTCCCGTGCGAATGTTGGGGATGCCGTGGTCGTGTCCCACGCTGGTGGCGTCGGTACTGCCGTAGACGCGGTGGCTGTGGGCAGGCATCTGTGCCGTGGTGAGGGTATGGGTGGCAGCGCCGCCTGTGGTGGCGGCACTGTGGGTACTGTCGGCGGCGAAGAGGAACTTCCCCTCAATGGCTGTCCACGTGCCGCCGAAAAGGGTGGCGGGATTGGCGGCACTCAAGGAGAGATACACCGCCCCTACGGGATAGACCAAATCGAGGAGGCTCTTGCCCCCCACCGTCAGCGCCCCTGCGCTGACCCCATTGGCTACCTCCACCTTGCCGTCAAAATGGGCATCCCAAGCACAGTGGAGGCCGTCAGCCTCCGCCCGCTTGCCGAAGGCCGCCCCCTGTCCCCCCTCACGGAGGTGGAAGGCCACCGCCGCCGTTCCGCTCATGGCGGTGACGGTCTTGACGGTGCCTAGGGTATCCTTTGCGGTAAACTCCGCTTCATACACCGCCTCGCTGTCGGCGGGGAGAATGGCAAAGACGCCGCTTTCCAAAGCTACGGGACTGCCCCACTGCCCGCCCACGGGACGGATGCGCACGGAGAGGGATAAGCCGTTGCGCCCGTCCACAGGGTTACAGGTGGCAGAAGCCCGCACCTTGAGATAGTCGCCGCCGCTGTCGGCTGCGCCCTCGCCATTGCAGCGCATGACGCTGATACCCGAAAGGGTGGGGGGATGATAGTCCCACACGGTGAGGGGTGCTGCCTCCACGGTGACGCTTCTGCCACGGGAATCGGTGACGCGGGCGGCGGGGATGACCGTACCCACGGCGCTGAGAGGCGGCGTCTGCCCCGAGAAGGCCGCCATCTGCTGTGCGCCAAGGAAGAAGGTGCAGTCCTCCACCGTCGCACCCAGCGCCCCCTCTGCCGTCACGGCAAAGCTAAGGCGGCTCACATCGCGGATGGCAAGCCCCCACGCCTCCGCCACGGCGTTGTCGTTTAAGAGGGTGCAGCGCAGGCTTGCCGCAGGCCGCACCGATTCGGGCACATAGAAGGTAAAGGGAGCGGTAACGGTGCAGACATGGGGATTATCAAGGGCGTCGATGGCGCTGTCGAAGGCGATGTTCGCCCGCAGTTCTCCCGCCGCCGACGCACTGTCAGGCAGCTCTGCGCACCAAGAAAGGGGCACATCCCAGCCGTAGATGACCTTGGTATCACTCTCGGAGAGGACGGTCATGGGGACAGCTTCCTCCAACCCCGCCACAGCGGCGGTGAAAGAGGCCACATACTGCCTCGTGGGACGGCTCAAAATCACGCTCACCTGCTGTCCCGCCACAGCGGCGGGCACTGTCAAAATAAAATCGCTAGCCGTTGCCATACCTTATCCTCCCATCCATTGAAATGCCAGCCCCGAAGTGCTGTCCATGCGCCACTTGCCTACATTGAGCCCCGACAGCACCGTAATATCGGTGATGTAGAGGCGGTTATCGGAGAGGTAGGCAATCTCCGTATCGTCCTGCCAAAAGCCGAGGCGGCGGGCGGTAAAGACGGCGCGGAAGTTGTTCTGCTCCACCACCGTCTCCCCATCCACCTGACGGGTGGTGAGGTTCTGCCCCACCGCCACGCCGTAGACGGGGGTATCCCCCTCGTAGGATACGATGCCCGTGCGGATGTAGCCCTGTGTATCGAGGCGATAGTGGGTAAAGGCGGCGTCTACCGCCGCCACATTGGCCTGCAAGTCGCCGCAAAAGCCGTAGTATTGGGTAAGCGCCTCGGGATTGGCCTCCAAATAGGCGCTGAGACGCTGAACATACGTACCAAACTCCGACTGGGCCACATATTCCTCGTTGAGCTTCGCCGTAAGGGCTTCGGTGGTCTTTTCCACCTGCTCCGCCGTCTTGACGATTTGGGAGCGGAGTGTTTCATACTGCTGCTGCAAGGCCGCCACGGCATTGCCCGACGGAGCTTGCTGCACGCCGCCGTGACCCTGCATGGCTGCGCCGCTCTCCAGCGCTTCCAGCGCCAAGTTCAGCTGCTGGGCCATCTGAAAGAGGTAGGAATACTGCCGCGCGGCGATTTGCGATGCCGTACCTGTGGGGTAGGGCGGCATGGAAATGGTGGTCATGTCGCCACCTCCTTACTTTTCATACACGGCGGTGATGGCGTGAACGGTGCAGCCCCCTGTGCCGTAGAGCTTCAGCTTCAAGAAGGGCGCGCGCACCGCACGCACCGCCAAGGTTGCGGCGCGGAGATTGCCCTTGCCCTTCACCGTACCGCATTCCCGCCACGATGCGCCCCCATCGTAGCTGACGGCGGCGTGAGCCTCCCCGCCCGCTGCCGCCTCCAAGCGCACCTCCAAGCGGGCGAGATACCGCTCCCCCTCCTGCTCCACACCGATGGGGGGCGTCTCGGCGTACCACTGGATAGCCGCCATCTCCTGCGCCCCCGTCAGCCCGTGGAGGGACACCACGGCGCTGTCGGTGAGGGCGTACAGCTCCGCTCCCTTGCGGGCGAACTGCCGCACAGGCAAATTATCCTGCCGATGCCACAGCCCACGCTTGGTGTCGAGGGTCAAGAGATGCTTGCCATCCTCAGCGGTAAGGGCGAGGTAATACACCCCGTCCACCGCGCCGCCTACGGCGTTGCCGCCGCGCATGTCTCCCAAGGGCTCGCTCAAAAGCTGGGGCAGCGACCCGTCGAAGCCGTACACGCCCCCCACCCCGTGGTAGTACAGCACGCCCTCGCTCATGGCGAGGCTGCGGTAGCTGCCTCGTGCCACGCCGTCACATTCCAGCGTCACCACTTGGTGTGCGCCGCTGCCCGAGATGTAGAGCCGCTCGATGGCGTGTTCCTTGAAAAAGAGGACGCTGCCCAAATAGGCCGCCGCTCCTGTAAACACGCCGTCAGAGCCACGGGAGGCGGCGTAGCTGTCGGAGGCGAGACCTTGGAAGCTGTTCCAGCTTTTGAAGTTGCCGAGGGCGCTGCCGTACACGGCGTTGACCGCCTCGCCGTTCACGATGCCGTACTTGCAGCCCCACAAACGGTTGCCGCACTGGCAGATATAGTCCATGTCAGGCACATAGCGCCGCAAGGTCAAGGCCGTGTCGAGGGTGGTCTCAGCGGCGGTGGTGAGGGCAATCACGATGCTGTCGCTGTCGCAAGAGAGAAGGGTATACGTCCCCTCGGGCAGCACGGCGCCGCCACCTGCGATATACACGCCCTCCCCCGCCATAAACTCCCTGCCGATACCCGCCGCCTTTACGGTGGTGTGGCTGAATGTGCCCTCTTCATCGTCGAGGGCGGCGGTGGGGGTCAAGACCACGCTCCCCGTGGTGGTGGTCTCGCTCTCCAACGAGCCGTAGTCACTCAAATCGGCGGTGTTCAGATAGCACTTGTCGGGCCAAATGATGAGGTACGCGCCCATGGACACCAGCTGCTTGTCCCCTTCGGTCAACGCAAGGGCTGTTTTCAGTCCGTTCACATAGAGGTGGGTGCCATCCACATAGATGAGGGCATCCTTCACCGTCATGCCCCCTGCGTAGCCCGTGAGATTCGCCACCGTCCCGCGCTTGGGGCGGGTTTTCAGTGCGGGATAGCCTTCCGAGGAGAGATTTTCCATCCCCTCGAAGCTGCCCAGTGCCGCCCCTTCACGGCGGTCGAGGCCGAGGAAGCGGCGCACCGCCGTACGCTGCTCACCTGCGGACTTCATTCCCAGAAAATACATCTTCCCCCGCCTCCTTTACGCAAAATGCAGCGCCTTCACGCCCTCACGGGGCGCAGCGGTGCGGCACACATAGTCGCGGAGGGTCATAAGGGCGTTGTTCCACATGGCGGCGGCGTTGTTGTAGCGGGTCATCTCGCC
>JAZQMH010000010.1:0-9573 GCA_045543255.1 Vescimonas sp. | reverse complement strand
CGAAGAACATTCAGTGGATATCGAGAAAGAGGCGGAAGAATAAAATACACCAATGGTGTACTTTTGGTCTGACTTACCCTTGATATACACCGTTTGGTCGTACTTTGGCAAGAACAACGCCTCACCCTTCGGGTGGGGCGTTGTTCTTAGTGTGTTTGTATCGCGATTCGAACCTAGCGGCCTACGAATTGAAATAAAAATGCGGCTTGCTAAAGGCAAACCGCTGGTGAGTTTATCCCCTTTAGGGGAAATCCAGTCGGGCGAACTGCGGATTTAAGTAGCCGCATTTCCCTATGGAAATCTTCGCCATTTTGGTGTAAAATAGCACCAAATACCCAACAGGAGGACGTCCCATGTCACTGTTAACGAAAGCATCCTATTCCAACGAAGTGACCCAGCGTGAACAGGAGAACCTGCAGGTGGCCTACCGCGCCGCCTGTGAGGGCCTCGTGCTGCTGAAAAACGATGGCACGCTGCCCCTCAAGACGAAGAAGGTGGCCCTCTATGGCGCAGGTGCTTCCATGACTATCAAGGGCGGCACAGGCTCGGGCGAGGTGAACGAGCGCCACTCCGTCACCATTTTGGAGGGTATGACCGACCGCGGTTTTACGATCACCACCCGCAACTGGATCGCCGAGTTTGAGCGGCTCTACGTTGAAGCAGAGGCCGCTTACAAGGTGGAGAAGAAAAAGCGCATCAACATTTTGAAGCCCAACTCTATTATGGACATGCTGATGGAGGACTTCCGCGCCCCCTGCGGCCCTAAGATTGACGATGATTATGTAGCGGCCTCCGACACCGACAGCTGTGTGTATGTGGTGAGCCGCCAAGCAGGCGAGGGCGGCGACCGCAAGGCGGAGAAGGGTGACTTCTTCCTCTCCCATGAGGAACTGACCGCCATCCGCTTCTGCGCCGAGAAGTATCGCCACTTCGTGCTGGTCATCAACGCAGGCTCTTCTATCGACATGGGCTTTATGGAGGATATCGAGGGCATCAATGCCATCGTCTACCTCTGCCAGCTGGGCACTGAGGGTGGTCACGCCTTTGCCGACATCCTCTCCGGCGATGTGTCCCCCTCGGGCAAGCTGTCCGATACATGGGCAAAGCAGTACGCCCACATCCCCTTCGCTAGCGACTATAGCTACCTCAACGGCAACTTGGAGGAAGAGTATTATCAAGAGGGCATCTACGTGGGCTACCGCTACTTCGATTCCTTCTCTGTCGCCCCTGCGTTCCCCTTCGGCTTCGGCTTGAGCTATACCGACTTCGCCATCGAGAGCCGTGGTGTCGCCGTGGATGGCAGTACCGTCACCGTCACCGCAGCCGTTACCAACACGGGCAGCGATTACCGCGGCAAGGAAGTGGCGCAGCTGTACGTGTCCGCACCCGCAGGTAACCTCCACAAGGAATATCAATCCCTCGCCGCTTTTGAAAAGACCGATGCCCTCGCACCCAGCACCACTCAAAGGCTGGCGCTGACCTTCGACTTGAAGGACATGGCCTCCTACCGCGAGAGCGATGGCTGTTTCGTGCTGGAAGCAGGGGCGTACATCCTCCGTTTGGGCAACTCCTCCCGCAATACCGTCCCTGTGGGCGTGCTGACGGTGGAGCAGGAAATCATTGTCTCCCGCCATGAGCATATCTGCCCCCTCTGTGAGCATTTGGAGGAACTGGAAGCCCCCGCAAGAGAGGCAGAGTCCCTGCCCGCCGACCTGCCCTGTATCACCATCGACCCCGCCGCTTTTGAAACGGTGACCTACCACTACGAAACGCCTGCCGTCTGCGCCGAGCCCCGTGTGAAGGCGCTGCTGGATACCCTGTCCTTGGAAGAGATGACGGACATCGTTGTGGGCGCAGGCTTCTACGGCGCGGAAACCCGCTTCACGCTGCCCGGTTCTGTGGGCAACACCACCTCGAAGTTCTGGGATCGTGGCCTTGCCAATGTGGCCATGTGCGATGGCCCTGCAGGTCTCCGCGTGCAGAAAATCTCCGTGGTGGACGAGAAGGGTAAGGTGAAACCCATCGAGATGCCCATCGGTGTTTTCAACACCCTGCCTAAATTTATCCGCAAGTTCATGGTGGGCGACCCCAACAAGGGCAAGATGCTCTATCAGTACACCACCGCCTTCCCTGTGGCCAACGCCCTCGCCCAAAGCTGGAATAAATCGCTGATGGGTGAGGTGGGCAACGCCATCTTCCGCGAGATGAAGGAGTACGGCTGTACCTACTGGCTGGCCCCCGCCATCAACATCCACCGCAATCCCCTCTGCGGCAGAAACTTTGAGTATTTCTCCGAAGACCCCTACTTGGCAGGCACTATGGCCACCGCCATTACCAAGGGTGTCCAGCAGGAGGAGGGCTACTATGTCACCGTGAAGCACTTTGCCTGCAATAACCAAGAGGACAACCGCATGAATGTCAGCAGTACTGTGAGCGAGCGCGCGTTGCGCGAGATTTATCTCCGCGGCTTTGAGCGCTGTGTCCGTGAAGGTCACGCCAAGGGCATTATGACTTCCTATAACCGCGTCAACAAGGTCTACGCACCCAATAGCTACGACCTCTGCACCAAGGTACTGCGGAACGAATGGGGCTTTGACGGCGTGGTGATGACCGACTGGTTCTCCACCAAGGGCAAGGGCGGCCGCAATGCCCTCGCCATGGAGGCGGGCAACGACCTCATTATGCCCGGCCTCGGCGGCAACAAGAAGGACATCCTCAATGGCGTCCGCACGGGCGTCATTTCCGAAGAGAATGTGCGCCGCTGCTGCGGCAACGTCATCCGCGCCATTTTGAATAGCGCAACACAAAAAGAATATATCGGATAAAGGAGAAAGAGCATGAAGCAGTATGTAGTAGACGCTTTTACCGACCATGTGTTTGCGGGCAATCCTGCCGCCGTGTGCGTCATGGACAAGTGGCTGGACGAGAAAACCATGATGGCGATTACCATGGAAAATAACCTGTCCGAAACGGCCTTTGCCGTGAAGGAAGGGGAGAAGTATCACCTCCGCTGGTTCACCCCCGGCGGCGAGATCGACCTGTGCGGTCACGCCACGCTGGCCACTGCCTGTGTCATTATGACCTACGTTGCCCCCGAACTGCCCCAGGTCACCTTCACCACCCTCTCCGGCGATCTGACGGTGGTGCGCCGCGGCGATCTCTATGAGATGGATTTCCCCGCCTACGACCTCAAGAGTGTCCCTGTCACCGAGGCCATGGCAGATGCTATAGGCGGCGTGATGCCCAAGGCCGCCTTCATGGGTCGCGATCTCCTGTGCGTGTTCGACGATGAGGACATCGTGCGGAACATGGTGGTGGATCAGGAGAAGGTGCGCGCTCTCGACGGCCTGCTGCTCCACGCCACTGCCCCCGGTAAAAATGAGGACTGCGTCTCCCGCAGCTTTGCCCCCAAGTGCAACGTGCCTGAAGACCCCGTCTGCGGCTCCGGTCACTGCCACATCGTGCCCTACTGGGTGGGTGTCCTCGGCAAGAACACCTTGGTGGCCTATCAGGCCAGCCGCCGCGGCGGCACGCTCTACTGCACACAGGAGGGCGAGCGCATCCGCATGAGCGGCAAAGCCGCCGTCTACTCCGAGGCAGAGATCAACATTGAGTAAATGAAACGCAAAAAAGCCGCCTAGGAAGGCGGCTTTTTTCTTTGCTTATTCCGCTGTGATGCGAATGGTGGCCTCGGGGCCGTTTGCGCCATTGGCAATAGACAGCACCTCGATGGTGTAGCCAAAGGGGATGCCCTCGTCCATCTTGCCATCAAGGAAGAACGCCTCATAGTCCTCCATGCGGAAGCTGTCTCCGGCGTAGAAGAAGTCCTGGGCGGACACAAGAGGATAGAGATTTTCAAAATCATCCAAATCCGTGAAGGTATTTTCTCCGCCCTGCTGGATCAGCTCCATGTGATACTGGCCCTTAGACTCGTAGGCGTTGACATAGTGGGGGGTACCGATATCGTAGCTGGTGCCGTTAGCTTCCTCCACATGAAGCTCCATCATGGCGTTCACATGGTAGATGCGCACGCCCGTCACGCCGTCAAGACCTTGGTTGACCGCATCGAACTGGTGCGCGCCCTTATCGGTAAAGAGATCAACGAGGAGATACTCGCTAAAGGGTGTGCCGTCATAGATGCGGCTGGTGGCGGCGGGAATGATGATGGCCTCATCCGTCAAGGCAGAAGCGCCGATGGTGATGTCCACCGATTCGCCGCTACCCAGCCCCGTCACCACCTCGGGTTCCAGCCAGCCCACAGCGTACTTGGAATAGGCGTTCCAATCGCCGAAGTTGTCCGACTGCATATCGTAGCCGCCCACGGCGTTGATGCCCGTGTAGTGGACGTCATAATAGTCAATAAGACCGAAGTTGTGACCCAACTCATGGATGAGGGTGCGGGCACCGTCCGTCTCCAAGAAGTGCTGGTTAATGGTCACATAGGCATTGACGGTGGGATCAGCGCTCGTACCTGCGTTAGCGCCGTTATAGAGCTCGCGGTAGTGGATCGCGCCGCCCATGCTGATGATGGCATAGCCCTCATCGGGGTTGATTTCACCTGCGTTGATGAGTACGAGGGCATCCACATAGCCGTCGCTGTCGCGGTCAAACTGCGTCCAATCCAACTGGGGATACTCGTTCTTCACCCATGTGAGGATCTCCGCGCCGTAGGGAAGATCGGGAGCGCGCTCACGGGTCTCGGCAAAAGTTTCGCCGCTCATGTACCAGTCCGTCATCACCGTGTTGATGGTGTACTTGCCGTAGGAGGCAAGGTCAAAGTACTCGGACATGGACAGCATTGTGTCGTTGGGATCGGAGTAGTCCTTCACCGTACCGCCCACTGCCGCTACGCGACCTAAGTTCTTGCGATAGAGACCCAGTGCCTCCTCGTTAGCGCGGTGGGGCTCATCTGCCCAGCATACGGGCACTGCCAGCACGCTCACCTCGCCCAAGGCATCGGCATTGGCGTAGGGGGCCAGCTCGCTGAGTGTTTTAGCGCCGCTGAAACGGGGTACCGTGGGGACATCCACCGCCACGGTGGTATCACCGATGGTGATGTCCAGCGTCATACCCGCTTCCATCAAAGCGGAGGCCTTATCCACCTCGTTACCTGCGCTGTCGCGGAGTGCGCCGACAGTGAAGGTACCCTTATCAGGGCAGGTGATGGGGGGATAGGGCATATCTCCACCTGTGTAGGTGTAATCTTTGCCATTGTCGGGGGCGACAAGGAGGAAGAAGTCCAAAATCCCCTTTTCCCGATCCACATTGCCCTCGCCTGCCAAGTCGTAGGGCGCGCCCTCCAAGTGGTAGCCGTAGAAATAGGGCTCGAATTGCACAGAGCCGAGGGGAGTTGCCTTCTTATCCTCGTCATAATATACCGTCAGTTCACGGATGGTGAAGGTGCCGCCGCCCCGCTCTTCACTGCTGCCGTTATTGATATAGACGAAGTTGGGGTGCAGATTGTTCTCCACAACACCAAATACACCTTCATGATCCAGAAAATCTCTGGCATAGATGCCAAAACCGTCCAGCCGCAGCAGTTCGCGGTAATCGTCCACCCCCGTCTTTTCAGCAGAGAAGGTGTAGCAGCCGCCCCAATCCAGCAGTGTATCGGGGTCGGAAATCTCCGTTACATCGGGGAAATACGCCTCAATCGCGCCCACGGAATCAAGGGCACAGAGGAAACCTTCCCGCTCAAACTGCATGCCGCCGTCCACAAGGGAGATGCCCTCGCCGTAGAAACGGATGGGATTGCCCGCACCATCGTGGGAGGTGAAGGTGCAGCCTTCGCCGCTTTCGGTAAAGGAAGCGGGATCCATGGAGGCGAGCACCTGCATTTGATCGAATTTATGAAAGCGATTTTTCGAGGTGATACTGGGAATCAGCGCCCCAAAAATGAACAGCAGCACAAAGCCCAATGCCAGCGCCGAGACAATGATCTTCAGCGGACTTTTCCAAAAAGGCTTTTTCACTCTTGGCTTCTTTTCTTTCATCAGCGTTCCTCCTAATAGAATAGATGTAGTATGTTTTTTATTTGGGCTGTATTCTACCATATCCCGCCGCTTGTTGACAATCCTTTTTTGACTTATTCCGTGTAAAGAAAATAGACCTAAGCGCTGTATATTTTGCGGTTGTTTTCTGCACCTTTGGGCATACTGAGAGAAGAAGGAGCGTGATTTTGATGATCGAACAGGATACCATTAAATTGCTGCGGGAATGTGATGCAGGCGTTCAAATGGGCGTTTCCTCCATTGACGATGTGCTGCCCCATGTCCACGACAAGGAGCTGAAACAGCGCTTGGACTTCGCCCGCGAGGAGCATGTGAAGCTTGACCGTGGCTTGCAGGCCCATCTCAAGAACTGCCACGATGAAGGCAAAGACCCCAACCCCATGGCGCAGGGGATGTCGTGGATCAAGACCAATGTGAAGCTTGCTGTGGAGGATAGCGACGCCACCATCGCCTCCCTGATGACGGACGGGTGCAACATGGGGATTAAATCTCTCAGCCGCTATCTCAACCAGTACAAGGCGGCAGATGAGACTTCCAAATCCATTGCCAAGCATCTTATTGCGCTGGAAGAACGGATGCTGGTGGATATGCGGCGATTTTTGTAAAGCAAGGCGGCATAAGCCGCCTTGTTTTGCTGCTGCTATACCTTGTATTTTGCCGCCGTGGGGAGTATAATACCGTTGATTGATTGTACCGTGAAAGGCGGGGAGAACATGAACGGAACGATTTCGCTGCGCCGCGCTGTGGAACAGGCGGAAGGTTGGGTAAAAGCCCTCCACGACATGCCTGAGTACAGCTTCTGCGAACAGAAAACCACGGCCTTTATCCGCACCGTATGCCAAGAGCTGGGGGTAGAGACCATCGACAGCGGTCTTGAAACGGGGATTTTGGCGTGGCTTGGCAATGACTGCGCCGAGACCATCGCCCTCCGCGCCGATATTGATGCCGTGACCTTCGACGATGGCCCTCACCACCGCTGCGGACACGACTATCATACCGCCTCGCTGCTGGGTGCTATGGCCTATTTAAAAGCGCATCAGCAGGAACTGCGCTATAATGTGGCTTTCATTTTCCAGTGCGCCGAGGAGAATACCTCGGGGGCAAAGGCACTGGTGCAGCATGGTCTGTGGGAGCGTTTCCCACAGAGCCCCAGTGCCATCTTTGGCATCCATAACCGCCCCGAACTGCCTGTTGGCACCATCGGTGTCCATCAAGGTGCGCTGATGGCGGAAAAGACGGACTTCCGCGTGGTGTTCCACGGGCAGCAGGGGCACAGCAGCACCCCCGAGAAGTGCATCGACCCCATCCTGCCCGCAGCACAATTTGCCTTGGAGCTTTCTAATCTTGTCAGCCACGAAACATCCCCCTTTGATACGGCGGTCTGTTCCGTCTATAGTTTCCACAGCGGTACGGAGGATAATGCCGCCCCTCTCCATGCCACGCTGACGGGCACCATCCGCACCCTGCGCCACGGCACTCATCAACATTTGAAAGAGCGCCTTTCCGACCTTGCACAGGCCATGGCGCTTGCCCATCGCTGCACGGTGGAGGAGCTTTCTTGGATGCACGATGTGCCCCTTTTGGATAACAGCGCAGACCTCTATCCCCGTGCCTATGCCGCAGCGGCGGCAGCGGTAGGGGAGGAGCATGTCACCGATGTTTCCCCCTGTCTCGGCGGTGAGGATTTCGCCGTGTATCTGCAGGATGTGCCCGGCTTCTTCTACTGGGTGGGCAGCGGCAAGGGCGGCGATGCCCCCGTTTTCCCTTGGCACAGCGATGATTTCTCTGTGGCCGATGGCTATTTGGAAGTGGCGGTAACCCTGCTGAGCAAACTCGTTTTATAACCCAAAACCCTTCGGTTTAACCGAAGGGTTTACTTTTTTTGCTTTGAAAGGGATTTTCTTTGCGACAAACTTTGCAAAAACATGTTGAAAAAGGATTGACACATCCGACATTTCTCGGAAAATTGTCGAAAAGTTTCCTTATGATAAAAAAATGGTTTTTCGTGTTGACTTGACATGATGATTGTGCCATAATATTTTCAGCATAAGCAACTTGATAAAATGGCTGAGAATTGGCTTTTCAAGTTGCAAACAGGATGAAAGGAGACAACCACCTTGAGCAGACTTGATATTAAGACGCCCAGCAAGGCGCAGACGACGGTGGAAAACCTCTATAAAGATATGGAGCGCCGCATTGCTGCCTCTCCGCCGGGCCTGTGCCCTGTGGATATGTCGTTGAGCTTTTTGCAGCTGAGCCATGCCCAGACCTGCGGAAAATGCGTGCCCTGCCGTATCGGCCTGGGTCAGCTGACGAAGCTGATCGCCCAGGTACTGGATGGTGAGGCCACCATGGAGACCATCGACATTATTGAGAAGACCGCCCGCAGCATCGTCAACACCGCTGACTGTGCCATCGGCCGCGATGCCGCCCGTCTGGTGGTGGATGGCCTGGAGGGCTTCCGTGATGACTATGAGGAGCATGTGAAGCATCACCGCTGCCTTGCCTCCCTTCAGACACCTGTTCCCTGTGTGTCCATGTGCCCCGCCGGCGTGGATATCCCCGGCTATATGGCGCTGGTGCACAGAGGCCGCTATGCCGACGCTGTGCGCCTCATTCGTAAGGATAACCCCATGCCCGTGGCCTGCGCTTACATCTGCGAGCATCCCTGCGAGGCCCGCTGCCGCCGCGGCATGATCGACGATCCTCTGAACATCCGTGGCGTCAAGCGCTACGCGGTGGATCACTCCGGCATCGTGCCCAATACCCCCAATGCACCTGCTACGGGCAAAAAAATCGCCATTATCGGCGGTGGCCCCAGCGGCCTCAGCTGCGCCTATTATCTGGCACGCATGGGTCACAAGGCCACCATCTTTGAAAAGCATAAGAAGCTGGGCGGCATGATCCGCTACGGCATCCCCGCCTATCGCTTCCCCCGTGAGATGCTGGACGGCGAGATCGAGTCGATCCTCTCCGTAGGCATCGATGTCCACACCAATGTCAATGTGGGCACCGACATTACCTTCGACCAGCTTCGTGACGAGTTCGACTGCATCTACATCGCCATCGGTGCCCACACCGATAAGAAGACGGGCATCCCCGGTGAGGACAGCAAGAACGTCATGTCCGCCGTGGAGATGCTGGGTGCCATCGGTGACGATGAGATGCCCGATTTCACCGGCAAGCACGTAGCCGTCATCGGCGGCGGCAACGTGGCTATGGACGTGACCCGCAGCGCCATCCGCTTGGGTGCTGAGAAGGTCACCTGCGCCTATCGCCGCCGTACCGACGATATGACCGCCCTGCCCGATGAGGTGCTGGGCGCCATCGCCGAGGGTGCCGAGATCATGGCGCTGGCCGCTCCTGTCCGCATTGAGGCCGACGAAGAGGGCGTTGCCCGCGCCCTGTGGGTGCAGCCTCAGATCATCGGCGAGATGGATAAGGCCGGCCGTCCCCGTCCCAACAACGCCAAGCTGGAGGAGGTTCGCATCCCCGCCGACATCATCGTGGTGGCTATCGGTCAGGGTATCGAGATTGCCGGCTTTGATCAGGCCGGTGTCCC
>JAZQMH010000009.1:0-7777 GCA_045543255.1 Vescimonas sp. | reverse complement strand
GGGGGGGTATACTGGACACAGCAAAAAACGATATATCAACAATAAATCGTTTTGTGCAAAATAATTTATTGGAGGAAAAACAAAATGAAGAAGATTGTTGCTCTGGTTCTGAGCCTCGTTATGGTTCTGGGCCTGGCCACCACCGCTTTCGGTGCTGTCGCTACCTATGATGTGTACGATGGTTACGATGCCGCCGTTTCTACCGGTGTCGCTCGTACTCCCGTTGCTGCTAAGGCTCTGACCACCAAGCAGGCCGGCCAGGTTGCCTGCTGGAAGATCGATGGCGCTTACTACGTCGAGATCGCTAAGGCTGATGCCACCAACGCTGACTTCTACCTGACCAAGGCTGGCGATGATGATGTTATCATGTATCTGGCCGCTGTTGAGAACGCTGGTGTCTACACCCTGACCGGTAAGGCTTACAGCAACTTCGGTGATGAGAACTGCGGTGAGTGGAACATGCTGCCCACTACCAAGATGTATGCCGATGCCAAGGGTAACCTCTATTTCGCTGGCACTCAGGCTTACATGCTGGTTGACGGTGTTGTTGTTGGCGTTTCTCCCGCTTCCGTCAATGACTATGCTACCTACTTCATCGGCCACGAGATGGAAGGCGTCTATGATGCCAAGGACAAGCTGGTTGGCGTGAAGTGCGCTGTCTGCGGTGCTACCGGTACCGTCTATGCTACCGCTGATAAGGCTCCCATGGGTGCTACCACCTTCGATTTCGGCAATGAGGTCTACGTCCTGGATGCTGTCAAGGCTCCCGCTGCTACTGATTCCGACAAGGTTGAGTCCGCTGAGACCTTCGACGCTGGTATCGCTATGTACGTTGGCATGAGCGTCATGGCCGCTGCCGGTTCCGCTGTCGTCCTGAAGAAGAAGGACTAATTTAAGTCAAAAAACGATTAATTAAGGTTTGAGCCTTTATTAATTCCATGAGCAGGTAATAGAATCCTCCAAAGGGATTTGTGATGAACGCGGTTGTGAATCGCCTGCTCGCAACGAAAAAGGCCCCGCAAGGGGCCTTTTTCACACAAAAGGGAGATTTACATAATCTTCCAATTCTAAAAAAGGAGAAAAGAAACCATGAAGAAGTTTTTTAGTCTGGTTCTAGCTCTCGTGATGGCCCTGAGCCTGACCACTATCGCATGGGCGGATGGCGCAACTGAGGTCAGCACTGCACAGGATCTGATTGACGCTCTCGACGCTGGTGAGGATGTTGTTTTCGCAAATAACATTGAAATTGCCGCTAATTTGAGCAACGCTTACGGTAAGACTGGTATCAATGTGCTGATGGGTCAGACCATCGACGGCGCAGGTTATACTCTGACCGTTACCGGTGCAAATGGCACTTGGGATAGCGCCATCAACACTACCGGCGGTACCATCAAGAACTTGACTATCCCCAGTGGCTTCCGCGGCATCTTCATCAACCACAACAGCACTCACAGCGAGCCTGTGATTCTGGAGAATGTGACCATCGATGGTCCTGTCTATACCATTTCCTGCGATCAGGGCACGAATCAGGGCCTGACCGCTACCAACTGCACCTTCAACGGTTGGACTAGTTTTGCTGCTACTGTCGGTGACGTGACGTTCAACACCTGCTCCTTAGGTGAGGGAAGTGGTTACGCATACTGCCGTCCCTATGCTCCCACCAACTTTGTTGGTTGTGATTTCGATGCAGGCTATGTAATGGATCCCCGAGATGAGATTGCCCTCGAAGATTGCACCTATGACGATATTCCTGTGACTGAAAGCAACGCTGCTCGCCTGTTCAACATGAGCGATGCCGCTGCTGCTAATGTTTCTTCCGTCACCACCGACAGCACCGCCGCTCTGTATGATCTGTATGAGGGCGACGATGACCTGTATCTGGACGGCGCTTTCCGCACCAAGGTTGCTGCCAAGAAGCTGACCAAGACCCAGGCCGGTCAGGTTGCCGGATGGGACATCGAGGGCACCTTCTATGTGGAGATCAACAAGTCTGAAGCTACCAACGGTGACTACTACCTGACCAACCACGGCAAGGATAAGGCTATCCTGTACCTGCGTGAGGCTGAGAACCATGGTGTTTACACCCTGACTGGTAAGACTTACAGCAACTTCGGTGATGATTACTGCGGTGAGTGGAACATGGATCCTGATACCACTAACATGTATGTTGATGCCGACGGTGATTTCTATTTCGCTGGCACTCAGGCTTACATGCTGGTTGGCAATAGTGTTGTTGGCGTTTCTCCCGCTTCCGATGCTGACTATGCTAACTATTACATCGACCATCAGATGGAAGGCGTCTACAACGCCAAGGATGTGCTGGTTGGCGTGAAGTGCGTTGTCTGCGGTGCTACCGGTACCGTCTACGCTTCTGCTGATAAGGCTCCCATTGGTGCTGATGTGTACTACTTCGATGGCGCTCCCTATGTCCTGAACAAGGTTGCTGTCAAGCCCGCTGACACCGAGACCAAGGTCGAGTCCGCTGAGACCTTCGATGCTGGTATCGCCATGTATGTCGGTATGTCCGTCATGGCTGCTGCCGGCTCTGCTGTGGTGATCGGCAAGAAGAAGGACTAACAATCCCTCAGTCACCGCCGTTGGTGGCGACAGCTCCCTTTACACAAGGGAGCCAGTAAATGAAAAAAAGACGCCCGCGAGGGCGTCTTTTTTAACGCCTATTGGAATTGACAAGGGCTGTGGCGGCGTGATACAATTTTTCCACTGTGAAAGCAGCAAAACGCGCCAAGTGGGGATGTCCGCCCTTGGCGTTTTCTATACGGAGGGATGAAGGATGACGCTGGGGTTTACCTTCTTTTTTAACAGCATACTGTTGGGCATCGGCCTTGCCATGGATGCCTTTTCTGTGTCCCTTGCCAACGGGCTCAACGAGCCCAACATGAAGGGGGGCAAGGTCTGCGGCGTGGCGGGTATTTTCGCGGCGTTCCAGTTCGCCATGCCCATGATCGGTTGGATCTGCGTGTCCACCATCGCCCAGTATTTCAAGGCCTTTGAAAAGCTGATCCCGTGGATCGCCCTCGCCCTGCTGGGCTACACCGGCGGCAAGATGCTCTATGAGGGCATCAAGAACAAGGACAGCGAGGAGGGAAAGGCGGCGGTGGGCTTTTCGGCCCTCTTGGTGCAGGGTGTGGCAACTTCCATCGATGCCCTGTCCGTGGGCTTCACCATCTCGGCATACAACTTCCTCGAGGCGCTGCTGGCCTGTCTCCTGATCGGCGTGGTGACCTTCTTCATCTGCTTGGCGGGCATTGTGATCGGCAAGAAGGCGGGCACGGCGCTGGCAGGGAAGGCGGGCATCCTGGGCGGTGCGATCTTGATTTTTATCGGTTTGGAAATTTTTATTACAAGTTGGCTATAACAATAAAAGCGTAAGCCCCCATGGGACTTACGCTTTTTTCTTTAGTCGAAAATCAAGGGCGTGTGGGTGCAGATCTCTTGGATCTTCATCTGCAGCTTTTTCAGATCCTCGAAGGCCTCCGGCTTCTTGCTGGCATTGCGGAGGAGGAAGGCGGGGTGGTACAGGGCCATCATCAGCGTGCCGTTCTTATCGAAGAACTGCCCGTGTTCCTGCGTGATCTTGAAGTCCTCGCGGATGAACTCCATGGCGCTGATGCGGCCGAGGCACACGATGATCTTGGGGCGCATGAGCTTTACCTGACGGCGGAGATACCCGCGGCAGGCGTCCTTCTCCGTGTTGAGGGGGTCGCGGTTCTCGGGCGGGCGGCACTTGACGGAGTTGGTAATGTAGATATACTCGCGGCGCAAGCCGATCATAGCCAGCATCTCGTCCAGCAGCTTGCCGCCGCGGCCGACGAAGGGCTCGCCCTGCTCGTCCTCGTTCTTGCCGGGTGCTTCGCCGATGAACAGTACCTCCGCCTCGGGATCGCCTACGCCAAAGACCACCTGTGTTCTCGTCTTGCTCAGTTCACAGGCGCGGCAGTTCAAACATTCTTCACGCAATGCTTCCCATTGGCTCATAGTCTCTCCTCCATCCAGTTCCAAATATCGTTGTAGACCTCGTCGCGGTGTGCTTTCTCGTTGAGAATTTCGTGGCGCAGGCCGCTGTAGAGCTTGGTGGTGCAGTCGGCAACGCCGCTGCGCTTAAACTCCAAATACGTCTGATGGACGCCTGCGCCCATGCCGCCCACGGGGTCGCTGTTACCCGAGATCAGCAGTACGGGAGTTGTACCGTCCATCTTATCGAGGGAGCGGAAACGCTGGTTAAAGCGGATGCCGCG
This sequence comes from Vescimonas sp., assembly GCA_045543255.1. Classification (GTDB taxonomy): domain Bacteria; phylum Bacillota; class Clostridia; order Oscillospirales; family Oscillospiraceae; genus Vescimonas. The sequence continues at coordinate 3,521 of JAZQMH010000009.1, read as the reverse complement.
GAGCATCTCGCGGAAGAGCCCCACCGTTGTCTCGCCGCCGCAGAGGGGATCGGCGATGTAAGCGTCCACATTCTCCTCGTCCACGCTGAGCCAGTCGGAGGGGGTGCGGGGATTCTTGAACTTCTTGTTATACCCGCCGAAGGCAAGGTTGGTAATGAGAGGGCTGGTCTTGTCCGCGCCCTTGGAGATCAGCAGATTGCACAGCAGCAGGCCCCCTGCCAGTGTGAGGCTGCCCTGCCAGCCTGTACCCATAAGGATAGCGGCTTCCACCGTGGAGGGGTAGCGGATAAGGTAGCTGCGGGCGAGGAAAGAGCCCATAGAGTGCCCCATCAGCACTTGAGGAAGATTGGGATACTGCTCCTTCAAAATGCCGTGGAGGGCGTAGATGTCGTCGGTGACGGTTTCCCATGTAGCACCGTCGCCAAAATACACAGGTGTACCGTTGGCGGTGACGGACTTACCGTGACCGAGGTGGTCGTGACCTGCCACCACCACGCCGTGGCTGTTTAGAAAACGGGCGAAATCGTCATAGCGGTCGATGTACTCCGCCACGCCGTGGGCAATCTGCAGTACGGCAACGGGTGCGGCCTCGGTGGGCTCCCACACAATGCCGTGGAGCTGGGTTACCCCGTCGGTGGAGAGGAAGGTGAAATCCTTTTTATTTGTCATAGCAATTCCGCCCTTTCTGTGGTATGATAAAGAAAACGAATGTTTTTTGCCTGTTGACAGGGCTATCATAGCACAAAATCTACGGAATGAAAAGAGGGATTTCCCATGGAGAAGTATATCCTTGCGCTGGATCAGGGCACCACAAGCTCCCGCGCCATCGTCTTTCATAAGCAGGGCGGGATCGTCAGTAAGGGACAATACGATTTTCCCCAGCACTATCCCCGCTCGGGCTGGGTGGAGCATGACCCCATGGAGATTTGGGACTCCCAAGTTCGCGCTGCCGCTGATGCCATTGCCGACCTCCCCGAGGGGGCAATCGCGGGTATCGGCGTGACCAATCAGCGTGAGACCACTATTATTTGGGATAAGCAGACAGGTGAGCCCGTGTATAACGCCATCGTGTGGCAGTGCCGCCGCACGGCGGAGCTGTGCGAGGAACTGAAGCGCCGCGGCCTCCGTGAGCGCATCCAGTCCACCACGGGTCTGCTGATCGATGCCTACTTCTCTGCCACCAAGATCCGCTGGATCTTGGACAATGTCCCCAATGCGCGGCAGAAGGCGGAACAGGGACAGCTGCTGTTCGGCACGGTGGAGACGTGGCTCATTTGGAAGCTGACGGGGCAGCACGTGACGGACTGCACCAACGCCAGCCGCACCATGCTCTTCGACATCCACAAGCTGTGCTGGGACGCGGAGCTGTGCGGCATGCTGGGTATCCCCATGGGCATTCTGCCTAAGGTGGTGGGGAACTCTCAGCACTACGGCAGCGTGAAGGCGGGAATTAAGGGTCTTGAAAAATTGGCAGGTGTCAGCGTCTGCGGCGCGGCGGGCGATCAGCAGGCGGCCCTGTTCGGGCAGACCTGCTTCGCCGTGGGCGATGCCAAGAATACATACGGTACGGGCTGCTTTACGCTGATGAATGTGGGAGCAAAGCCTGTCCGCAGCCGCGCAGGACTGGTGTCCTCTGTTGCGTGGCAGATCAATGGGGAGACCACCTACGCCTTGGAGGGCAGCGTCTTTAACGGCGGCAGCACCATCCAGTGGCTGCGGGATGAGCTGCACCTCATCTCCTCTGCACCCGAGTGTGATGCCTTAGCCGAGAGTGTGGACAGCAGCGGCGGCGTGATCGTAGTGCCTGCCTTTACGGGTCTCGGCGCGCCCTACTGGGATATGTATGCCCGCGGCTCGATTTTGGGTATCACCCGCGGCACGGGCAGAGCACATATCGCCCGTGCGGTGCTGGAGGCCATCGCCTATCAGGTTACCGACTTGATGCTTGCCATGCGGCAGGACGCAGGCTGCGACATCACCTGCCTCCGCGCAGACGGCGGCGCCAGCGTCAGCAATATCCTTTTGCAGCTGCAGTCGGATCTCCTGCGTATCCCCGTGGATCGTCCCGAGATGGTGGAGACCACCGCTTTCGGCGCGGCGGCACTGGCGGGCTTAAGCTGCGGGTTCTGGGAGAGCTTGGAGGAATTGGCCTCCCTGCGCCGCTCCGAGCGCACCTTTACCCCTCAGCGGGTGCAGGCCGAGTGCGATGCCGACTATCATCTGTGGAAGCGTGCCGTGCAGCGTGCGGCCGATTGGATCGAGCATTAAAAACAAACTGTGAATTTCGAGGGCAAACCCTTGCAAAAAAGGCTGCAAAAAGATATAATGCAGCCATAGCGTACCTATAATAGAAAGGAGAACTACGTATGGCATTTTTTGAAGGACTGGGCGAGAAGGCCAAGAAGTACGCCAACATCGCTGCCGAGAAGGCAAAGGACGTGGCAGAGCTTGCCGCCGATAAGGCCAAGGACGTGAAGGAGACGGCACAGGCTCGTCTTGCCATTAAGGCTGAGGAGCGTGAGATGGAGAAGAATTACTGCGCCATCGGCCAGTGGTTCTGCGCTGAATATACAGGCGACATGCCCGATGCCGTCAAGGACGTGGTGGCTGCCATTGAGGCAAGCCGCGCCAAGATCGCCGAGCTGGAGGCCTCTTTGGAAGAGGAGGTCACCGTGGAGTTCGTCACCGAGGAGGAAGCTGTGGTGGTAGAGCCCGAGGCCGTTCCCGAGCTGAAGAACTGCCCCGCCTGCGGCACGCCCTGCAACAGCCGCTTCTGCCCCGAGTGCGGCGCCGCCATGGGCGAGTAAGAGAAAACCTCAATACGCGAAAAAAGAGACCGCCGTCGGCGGTCTCTTTTTTGCCCCTTTCCCCCTAAAGACCTTGACAAAAAGAGGGGTAATCGGTACAATAAAAAAGTTGAGAATAACGCGGTTTTTCCGCGAGAGAAGAGGTATTCCTATGGCTAAAGACCAGAGAAATGTGGAAGCGATCACCCCGATGGAGGTTGACTTCGCAAAATGGTACACCGATATTTGCTTGAAGGCCGAGCTGGTGGACTACGCCAGCGTTAAGGGCTTTTTGATCCTGCGCCCCTATGGCTATGCCATTTGGGAAAATATCCAGAAGTACATGGATAACGAGTTTAAAAAGACGGGTCACGTCAACGTTGCCATGCCCGTGCTGATCCCCGAGAGCCTTCTGAAGAAGGAGGGCGAACTGGTGGAGGGCTTCGCCCCCGAGGTGGCTTGGATCACCCATGGCGGCAGCGAGAAGCTGGAGGAGCGTTTGGCCTTCCGTCCCACCTCCGAGACTATGTTCTGCGACCACTGGTCTCACGTGCTCCACTCTTGGCGCGAGCTGCCTATGCTGTATAACCAGTGGTGCTCCGTCATCCGCTGGGAGAAGTCTACCCGTCCTTTCCTGCGCTCCCGCGAGTTCTGGTGGCAGGAGGGTCACACCATCCATGAGACCAAGGAAGAGGCCGAGGCCGAGACCGAGCAGCAGCTGAACTGCTATGCAGA
>JAZQMH010000008.1:0-14561 GCA_045543255.1 Vescimonas sp. | reverse complement strand
AATGTCATGTACAGTCAATCAAAATTATTTTTTTCAAATTTCAGCAAAATTTTTAATGATCAGAGCTCTATAAGACAAGAGGCCGTAAAAACATATGCAAAAAATTCAGAATTTACTGTATTTATTACCAATCAAATCAATAATATCATTGAGGTGATGGGTTATGAACATCAAAATGAATACTATAGAGTAGACGCATTGGGATATACACCACAAAAGAACAAATTGGGTAACAAAAGACCCCAACCCAGGGGGGTTGATCTCTTTTTGCATGATACACGACCACTTAGTAGCTGAAGGTCTCCGAGAAAGTCTCATAGGGCTCGGGGACACGGTTGTAGTCCTTATATTCCACACAGCGGTTTGGTGCATACACCCAACTGTTGGTAGGCGGGCCATCGGGGCGACTGGTCTCGTCAAACAGGTCTTTCCAATCGGCAGTAGCCATATCCATGCCGCCGCTGGCAGGTGTCTCGCCCATACGGTAGGACATGACGCCCGTGACCACATAGTGCCACATCTTCCACTTCCCTTCTTCTTCATCGTAGATGAAGTCACAGCTGCGGAGACACGCACCCGCCATCGACACTGCACCCGTGGGAGAAGAGGCGTCCTTATTGTTGTAAGTACCGGGGCAAGTCCACAGACCTTTGGCGGTCTTGAGATCCCCTGCTACCTCGATAATGCCGGTGGTATTGTTGTTCATGTGAAATGTACCAATGGCTGGCTGACCGTCTGCCTCACGGAACATCTTTCCGTGGAGCCCCACAATGCAGCGGTGAACGCCCTCGGGGCCGAGATACTTGCCGAAGGACAATTCAATACGTACATCCGGCATTTTAAGCGCAAAAAGCTGCTCCACGTCCTCTAAAAGGGCGCGGGACAGCTTATACTCATAGGTGTTGATCAGCTTCTCGATCTCCTGTACCGCATGGGTCTTGAGGATCAGCTTTTCCAACGTTTTATCCATGACAAAGTTTCCTTTCTAACCGAATTGCGGGTACAAGCGGCTATAAAGGAACTATCCACATTATAATTTTAAGCTGTGCGCCTGTCAAGAAGCGGATTTCAAAATCTCCAAAAAGGCGCGAAGTACATCGCTTTCGTGGTCTTTCTTCCACGCGGCAGAAAAGGACATGGCGGGCACATCCTTTACAGGCACCAAGCGTACAGGCGTAGAGGGATCGAGGCGAATATTGTTGTCCAACAGGGCAATACCAAGTCCCGCCTCCACGCAGAGAAGCAGGCTTTCCAGCGAAGAGGGTCGGCGCACCAGTTTGGGGACAAATCCAAAGCGGGCACATTCAGATAAGAACTGCTCCTCACCACTGGGGGTCTCCTTGGAGGAAATGAGGACGAAGGGCTCATCACGCAGTTCGCCGAAGGACACACTGCTGCGGCCGGCAAGAGGGTTATCCTTATGGACGGCGATCATGGGAAAAGGTTCACTGAGCACCATTTCGCAGACATCCGCCTCGGCGCGGGCATCAAAGCACATGGTCACAATGATATCGTAATCGCCGTTGTGGAGTCCCGCCCGCAAGCGACCAAATCCCGTACGCTCCAAATCCACATCCACATGAGGATGTTCCTTGGAAAAGCGGGCAATAGCGGGCATGAGCATCTCGCTCATAGCCTGCAGCTCCATCACACCAATGGAGAGGTGGCGTGTGCTTTGTATGCTGCGCTCTTTTGCGCGGGCAAAGGCCTCGTCCACAATGCGAGGCACTTCCAAAATATGCTCGTACAGCTCCTCCCCCGCCTCCGTCAGCTCCAAGCGGTGTCTATCGCGCGAAAACAGGGCAAAGCCGCATTCCGCCTCCATCTGGGCGATTTGCTTACTAAGGTTAGGCTGGGAGACGTAAAGATTTTTCGCCGCCTGCGTAATACTGCCGGCACGGGCTACTTCGATAAAATAGCGGATCTTCTCTATCGTCACGGGCAACACCTCCCCTTTTTCTTTATTTTATCCCTAATTTTCCCGTTTGTAAATGGTTTTGGCGAAGTTTATTCCATTTGGTTATATTCTCGGCATAAATTAAAATAACTGCAAAACCACATCTATGCTACAATGAAGTTGGGTACAAGCGGCAACACGCTATAGATTAACGGAGGAGGCAAAACATGAAAATTATGGGTATCAACTGCGGACGTCCCGGTGGCAACACGGAAGTCCTGCTGAAAGAGGCGCTGATGGCCTGCGAGGCACAGGGCGCGGAAGTAATTTGGCTCAATCTCCACGATGCGAAAATCAATCCCTGCACCGGCTGTGAGGCCTGCATGATGCAGGTCATGATGAAGAAGCAGCCCCCAAAGTGCATTTTCAGCGGCAAAGATGACATGGAAGCCATTATGGAAGAGATGGCATCCTGTGACGGTCTGATCGTCTCCATCCCCTCTTTCACGGTAGGCCCTCACGGTTTGTGGAAGGTGTTTACCGACCGCTGGCTGCCCTACGAGTGGGCGCTGCAGATCAAGGCAGGTGTGGTGGACAAGGCTCCCGAGCGCGTGGCAGGCATTATCTGCACCGGCGGCGCCACGCTGAACTGGCAGACCTTGACGCTGGCAGGACTGGGTATCCCCATGTTCATGCAGTCTTTCAAGGTGGTAGACATGATGATGGGTAAGCGTATGGCAAGCCCCGGTCACGTCTCCATCGTGCCCAAATATCTGGAGCAAGCCCATAAGCTGGGCGAGAACGTGGCTAACGCCTGTAAGCTGCCCTATGATGAAGTCAAGTATGTGGGCGAGATGCAGGGTTGGTGTCCCGTGTGCCACAATAACCTCATGCTGAAGGCAGAGCCCCACTGGGACGGTCTGTCCTACAAGTATGAGTGCGCCATGTGCAGCGCCGGCGGCGATTTCGAGCTGGATGAAAATGGCGAGTTGAAGTTCGTGCTGGCACCCAATGGTTTGGAGCATTGCCGCCTCTTCAACGAGGGTCGTGCCAACCATCTTGACGAGTTGGGCGAGATTCACGAGGAGTTCTTTAAGCACAGAGCAGAGGTCATGGAGGCCATGGGCAAGTACAAGGCCTATCAACCCCGCAGAATGTTTAAGGACTGATAGCCATGAAAGCAATGGTCTATCATGGGCCCGGCAATGTAGAATTGACGGATATTCCCAAGCCTACCGCAGGCTATGGACAGGTGCTGGTAGAGATCAAATACTGCGGTATCTGTGGAACAGATGTCCACGCTTATAAATCCTCCGGCATTTTCGATTGGGAACTTGTGCCCGGTCATGAGGCAGTAGGCTATGTGGCTGAAGTGGGCGAAGGTGTCGTGGGCTTTTCCGTGGGTGATCGCGTGGCGGTTGGCCCGCCCGGTGACTGCGGCGATTGCTACGCCTGTAATACAGGCCATCCCAACACCTGTCCCAACGCCTTCCCCAATACATTGGGCATTGGTCCCAACACACAGGGAGCCTTTGCCCAGTTTGTCCTTTCGAAGAATCCAAAGAATGAGCTGTTCAAGATTCCAGAGGGTGTCAGCTTTGAACAGGCGGTACTTTTCGATGTGATGGGCGTTGGTCTCCATGCTGTTCGTCGCTCGGAATTGAAGGTGGGCGACGATGTGGTGGTGTCCGGCTGCGGCTCTATTGGTCTGTCTGTCATTCAGACGGCAAAACTAGCAGGCGCGTGCCGCGTAATTGCCTTCGATCCCGTCCCTCAGCGCCGTGAGCTCGCAGCGCAGGCAGGTGCGGACTTCGTCTTTGACCCGACAGACGGGACATCTATTGACGAAGTAAAGGCACTCCTTAACCATACAGGCGGTGCTCACGTCTGCTTTGAAACAGCGGGTATGCCTGCCTCCACGGCGACTTGTGCAGATTTGTGTATGGCGAATGGGCAGGTCATCATTGTTGGAAGCGATAACCGCCCCTATCCCCTCGTCAGCGCAGCCCTTGGCCCACGGCAACTGGACTTCAAGCTGTCTTTCACCTACACCAAGGAAGAGATCCTCACCCTGTTCCGCCTCATCTGCGCGGGACGACTGGACACCTCCCTCTACACGCTGAAAACTGCGCCCTTGTCCGATGTGAAGGCGCAGTTGGAGGGCTTGGCATCGGGTGAAATCCAAGTGGCTCGAGTACTGCTGACTCCCAATGAAGGGTAAATTCTTTATCATTTCTTTCTACTACCGCATAAAAGAACTCAACCCACTTGGGTTGAGGTCTTTCTTATAGCTGCCGTATTTTTTCTTCGATTTGCTGTATCACTGCAATAAATGCATCGTCATCCTTCCCGGTCGGGTCGGGTAAGCCCCAGTCATCATCAAAGGCTCTGCCGATGAAAGGGCAGCCCACATCACACCCCATGGAGATTGCAATGTCGGGCACGGGGATTTTTTCGATGGTTTTACTGTACTGCCTTAGTTCCATATCAATACCATAGCGCTGCTTCATCAGCCTAACAGCATCTTGATTGATCTGCGGTTTGGTTTCCGTGCCTGCCGAGTAAAAGTCGAACGCGTCACCTCGCAAATGCTTTCCAAAGGCTTCAGCAATCTGACTGCGGCAGGAATTGTGTACGCAGATAAAGGCTACTTTCTTTTTCATATCAATACCCCAGTTTATGAAGGATTTTTTCAACTTCTGCCGCCTTTAAGACTTTACCCATAGACACCACATTTTCGTTGACAACAAGGGCAGGCATACGCATGACACCGTACTCCATCACCTTTTCCATATCGGTGATGTATTCCACTTCCGCCGAAAGTGCTATAGTCGTTACTGCCTTTTTGGTGTTTTCATACAGCTTTTCACAGGAAGTACAGCCGCCTCCCAAAATCTTAATATTCATCCTTTTCCTCCTTTTATAAAATCATCGGTTGAATAAGATTAAAGAAATATCCCACAAGGATAATACCCATCGTACAAATTGCAACGAAAATGCCCAGCAACTTCGGCTTTACTGCCTTTCGGAGCATAATCATTGACGGCAGAGAAAGAGTGGTAACACCCATCATAAAAGATAGGACAACACCCAACAAAGCGCCCTTTGCAAGCAGGGCTTCGGCAATAGGGATCGTACCAAAGACATCTGCATACATCGGTACGCCGGCAACAGTTGCGAGGATAACGCCAAAGGGGTTGTTCCCGCCAAGCACCGTTACGATAATATCTTCCGGAATCCAATTATGGATGATCGCACCGATGCCCACTCCTATAAGCACATAAAGAACAACCTTTTTTGCGGTGAAAACCACCTGCTCGACAGCATATTTCATACGGTCACGAAAATGCAGTTCTTCCTGCGGCAGATCGAGGGATTTACCATTTCGGATATAGTCTTCCACTTGGTTTTCAAGGTGTAACTTTTCAATCAATGTACCGCCGATTACGGCGATCACAAGTCCCAATACCACATACAAAAGTGCAACTTTCCAACCGAAAATACTCATAAGCAATACAAGGCTGCCGAGATCGACCATCGGGGAAGAAATGAGGAACGAAAAGGTGACACCAAGAGGCAGTCCCGCAGTTGTAAAACCGATAAACAGCGGTATCGACGAGCAGGAGCAGAACGGCGTTACCGTACCGAGCAAGGCGGCGATGATGTTTGCGCCGATGCCGTGAAATCTGCCGAGGATCTTCTTTGTCCTCTCCGGCGGGAAATAGCTTTGGATATACGAGATAAGCAAAATGAGAACGCCCAACAGCACCATGATCTTGATGGTGTCGTAAATAAAGAACTGAACGCTGCCACCAATTCTGCTTGTGGTATCCAATCCGCAAGCATTGAGTATTGTTCCGATGGTTCGGTTCAGCCAATGCATACCGAGGATTTCCCTTTGAAAGAAATCCCACGCTATTTTTAAGCTTTCCATACAAACCGCCCTTCTTATATCTACACATTCAAATGTATCTATATGTTGTCCTTAAAGGAAGTCGTGCGGAAAAGACAGGACTTCCCTTTACTTTTCGCAGCACGACTTGTCTTCGCAATCGCAGTTGACAGTAGTGAGTTCTTTTAAGCAAGCAGCAGCAACCATTGCACCTTCTTCCGAAATGGAATAGTGCATCCACTTCCCTTCCTTGCGACCAACCACAACACCGGCATCGCAAAGGATCTTCATATGGTGGGATAAGGTAGGCTGCGTTACTTCCAGTTCTTCCAATAGCTTGCAGGCACATTTTTCGCCGCTTGTCAGCATCCTCATAATGCGGATGCGGTTCTCATCACAAAAGGCTTTGAACACCAGTGCCATTCTTTTCTCGTCCACCAAAATCACCTCACATAGAAAAACATCTATGTGTATTATAGGCAACACATAGATGTTTGTCAATAGGTTTTGTCGCTATTTTCTCTTTGGCAGCGGAAGTTCGCAGCTTACACTTCTTCTCTCGGGCCAGGGCGATATTCCTCGGAGAGGAGTTCCACCGTAATGCCGCCTGCGGACAGTTCTGTAAGCCTCTCCTGCAAGCCCTCGCGGTTGGCGGCGGGCAGAGACACGCTGATAACCACATCTGCGCCGTACTCCGTAGCGTCAATGATACCCTTTGCCGCCTCAATATCCAGCTTCACACGCTCGTAAAGGGCGTAGGGGCAGGGCACTTTCACCTTCGCCCATAATCCCATAGTGGCAACACCCGAGGCGATGAGGGCGTCCTTTGCGCCACGGGTATAGGCGCGGGTAAGGCCGCCTGCGCCCAAGAGGATACCTCCAAAATAGCGGGTTACCACACAGCAGACGTTGTACACACCCTCACGCTCAAAGACATTCAGCATGGGTTGTCCCGCCGTGCCTTGGGGCTCGCCGTCGTCGCTGTAGCGGACGATACCGCTGTCACGAATAATATAGCACCAGCAGTTATGGCGAGCATCGTGGTAGCGCTTCTTCATGGCGCGGATATGCTCCTGCGCCTCCTCCTCCGTCTCCACCAGCCACAGGTGGCTAATGAAACGGGAGCGCTTTTCCACAAACTCGCTCTCTGCATCTTCAAAGGGGACGCGATAGGGTTGTTCGATCATAACTCCCAGTCCTCCTTCTCCTCCTGCCAGCCCTCCACATAGTCGCGGAGCTGACCCAGCAAGCGGGGATTACATACGGCCACCACATCCACCGTCGTACCGTATTCCACGCTCTCTACCTTGGCCTCACGATAGAGGCTGTCCAGCATACCCGTCTTGTCATAGGGCAGATGGATGGTCACGCGGCGGGTGCCCTTGTCCAGCTTCTTGTCGATGAGCTCCATGAGCTTATCGATGCCCTCCCCTGTCTTGGCAGAGATGGCAACGGCATCCTCTTCCTTGGCGCGCTCAGCGGAGAAAGAGAGGTCGGACTTATTATACACGCGGATACAGGGGATGGTATCGGCTTTCAGCTCATGGATCAGCTCGTCCACGATCTGCGCCTGCTGACGCCACTGCTCGTTGGAAGAATCGATCACATGAAGCAGCAAATCGGCGTACTCCAGCTCCTCCAGCGTGGCCTTGAAGGCCTCCACCAACTGGTGGGGCAGCTTGCGGATAAAGCCAACGGTGTCGGAGATGACCACATCCAGCGTATCGCTGACCGTCAGCATACGGGTAGTGGTGTCCAGCGTATCGAAGAGGCGGTTATTGGCAGGGATGCCTGCGCCTGTAATGGCGTTGAGGAGGGTGGATTTACCTGCGTTGGTATAGCCCACGATGGCCACCACGGGGATCTCGTTCTTGCTGCGGCGGCTGCGCTGGGTGGCACGAACACGGCGCACCTCCTCCAATTCCTCCTTCAGCTTGTCGATCTTGCGGCGGATATGGCGGCGGTCGGTTTCCAGCTGGGTTTCGCCGGGGCCCTTGGTGCCGATGGGGGAACCACCTGTACCACCTTGACGCTCCAAGTGGGTCCACATACCGATCAAGCGGGGCAGCAGATACTGATACTGGGCAAGCTCCACCTGCAAACAGCCTTCCTTGGTCTTTGCCCGCTGGGCGAAGATGTCGAGAATAAGGCCGCTGCGATCCAACACCTGCACGCCTACCAGTTCCGTCAGCACACGGATCTGAGAGGGGCTCAGGTCATTATCGAAGATGACCATGGTGGCCTTCTCATTCTCCACCATGCGCTTGACCTCTTCCACCTTACCCTCACCGATGAAGCTGTGGGGATCGGGCTTGTCGCGGCCCTGCAGGATCATGCCCACACTCTCGCCGCCTGCCGTTTCCACAAGAGCTGCAAGCTCTGCCAAGCTCTCCTCGTCGGCGCTGTCGCGGCCCAACACGGGAGAGCGCAGACCCACCAGCACGGCATAGCTGCGGACTTCACCGAAATTCTCTTTTGTTTCCACCATTCTACGTTCCATAGTGTTCCTCTTATCGGATAGAATTTGCTTTATTATATACGATTTTCCATCGCTTGTAAACGAAAAAAAGACCTGCACCCGTGGGTGCAGGTCTTGGTGTCACGCAACATTAGCCCTCCAGACCGAAGCGCTTGTTGAACTTGGCGACGCGGCCGCCGGTATCCACCAGCTTCTGCTTGCCGGTGAAGAAGGGGTGACACTTAGAGCAGACTTCTACGCGAATATCCTTCTTCGTAGAACCTGTCTCAATTACATTACCGCAGGCGCATTTAATAGTAGTCTGCTGATAATTGGGATGGATTCCTTCCTTCATTGCTCTTGTTCACCCCTTTCTGGTACACTTGTCGGATGCAAAACCTGCAAACGCAACTGTGATAATACCACACCTTGAACAAAATTGCAAGCCTTTTTTACAAAGAAATTGCAGAATCTTTGTGAAAAAAGTAGACGATCTTTTCCTTGACGGGCATCTCCAATACTTGGGACAGGGCGTGGGCGTAGGCTTCCAGCTGGGGGCGGTAACTCTCAGCTCTCGCCGTGATCTCTCCATCCCCCACGCGGTCGGTTTTGAAATCTACCACCACCAGCTGCCCACCCTCCACCAACACGCAGTCTGCCACGCCTTGGAGGATCATCTCCTCCCCTGCGGCTGACGGGTCATACATGGCGGCATCTACCAGCAACGCAAAGCGATACTCGCGGTAGACCTTCTCCGCTGCACGGATGCGCTGCGCCAAAGGCGATGCCAAGAAGCGGACAACAAGGCTGCGATCCACCGCCTCTGCCTGCAAATCGGTGAGCATTTTTCTGCTCTGCATGGCGGCGATGGCCTCCTCCACCGCTTCTAAGGTGGCAGGGGTGGCGAAATCGATGTGCTCCATCACCGTATGGACGGCGCTGCCCCGCTCGGTGGCACTGAGACCAACTTGGGGCTGCATGAAACGGGGCTGATGAAAGGCAGATGCCCGCATACGGGTAGGCAGCGCGGAATCCGTCAGCTCCTCGTCCACCATGCGCCCCTTCAGCTGGGTTGCCGTGACCTTGGTGGGGATCACGGCGGCGTGGTCGTAGCCATAGACCGCCTCCAAAGGCGCACTGTCGAAGGGCTGCATCGCTTCCTCGGGTAGGTCAGCGATGACAACATCCTCCGCTCCCCTCTTGACGGCGGCGGTGGGATTACGCCACTTCTTTACCTGCCAGCCACCGCCTGTAGCATCGCACAGCAGGGGCATCAGCAGCCAATCGCCGAGGCAGGTGGCGTTCTCCACCACCTCGGGGGCAACAGGCAACTGCGCCGACAGGGACAGCTTTTCCATGGCACTGTCCATCTTGCGGCGGCAGTCCACGGCGATGAGCTTCTCCTGAGGACGGGTCAAGGCCACATAGAGGATACGCATTTCCTCCGCCTTATCCTCGCGCTGCAGCTTCATGGAAAGCGCGGTCTTACTAATGGTATCGTAGCGAATACGCCGCTGACGATCCACCCGCTCACAGCCGAGGCCAAGCTGGGGATGTACCAGCACAGGAGATCGCAGATCCATGGTATTAAATCGCTTGGAGAGGTCGCAGAGGAACACAATGGGGAACTCCAAGCCCTTGGATTTATGGATGGACATAATGCGGACACCGCCTGCAGAGCGGCGGCCCGCCAAGGGCGGCGTTTCCCCCGTTTCGAGGAGGCGGCGCAGATGGGTGATGAAGTCGAAGAGACTGCCCTTCCCCCCTGCCGACAAATCGCGGGCGTAGCCGTAGAAAGCAAGAAGATTCTCTCTCCGCTGCTCGCCGCCCTCCATAGCGCCGAACACCGCCAAGAAGCGGCACTCGTGTAGCAAACGCCACAGCACTGTGTCGGCGTGTTCTTCCCGCGCGCACTCGCGGAGCATCTCCAAATCACGAAGAAAAACTGCCGTTTCGGGGCTATCGTCCAGCAAAAGGGCATCATAGTAGTCCCCGTCGCGCTGGAGCATACGCACCATGGCCAAGCGGTCGGCGGTGAAGCCGTACACAGGAGAGCGCAGCACGGAGATAAGGGGCACATCCTGCCGCGGGTTATCAATGAGCTGCAGCATGGCGAAGGCCACGGCAATCTCCACCGTCTCGAAGAACGCGCCGCCCTCTTCCGCGCCGCAGGGGATGCCCCGCCGCGTCAGCGCCGAGGTAAAGGCGCGGAGACGGCTACGGGGAGAGCGCATCAAAATAGCGAAATCCTCGGCGCGGCAGGGGCGCAGCGTACCATCTCCATTGTGGACAGGGAATCCATCGCGGAGCATCTTCTCGATCTTCCCTGCCACGAAGTCCGCCTCCACGGCGGTGCGGTCGAAACTCTCCTCCTCCGTGTCCATCACGTCAATGAGATGAAGCTCGGCGGCGCGGTTCTCCACTTCGGGATAGTAGGCAGCGCCGAAATGAAGGGCTTCCTTCTCTCCATAGTCCATCTCGCCCATGGTCACGGACATGATGTTTTTGAAGATGAAGTTGGTGGCCTGCAGCACCTCATCACGGGAGCGGAAATTGCGGGACAGCAGAATGCGGCGAGGCTCGTCACCCTTTGTATTCTCCGCATCTGTAAATTGAATATACTTTTCAAGGAAAATGGTGGGATCGGCAAGGCGGAAGCGGTAAATGCTCTGCTCCACGTCGCCAACGGTAAAGAGATTTTTCTCCTCGCGGGAGATGGCGGAGAAGATGCAGTTCTGCACCTCGTTGGTATCTTGATACTCGTCCACCATGATCTCACGGTAGCGGCGGGACACCTGCCGGGCAAGCTCTGTGGGCTTACCATCCTCATCGAGAAGCAGTTCGATAGCGAAATGCTCCTGGTCGGAGAAGTCCAATGCGCCGATGCGCACCTTCTCATTTTGATAGGCGCGGCTAAACTCCGCCGTCAAATCGGCGAGGGACACCATGGCAGGTGCCATGGCCTTGAGATCCTCCAAATGCTCAGCGGCGGAAACAATAAAATAGGCGGTAAACTTCTTGACATCGTCCTTGCACTGTTTCCAAAGAGCCTTCATCTGCTCCTTCTCTTCGCTGTCGCCACGGACAGCCTTCAAGCGATCAAAGGTAGGAATGGCCTTCGCCATCTCCTCCCATGTTGCACTAAGGGCAAAACGGCGCAGCTGTGCCGCAGCATCGGAAAAGACCCCACCATAAGCGACCACTACAGGCTCTTCCGTCAGCTCATCCACCGCTTTTTCAAGGCGCTCTGCCCAGAATTGGGCGCGGCGGGCGCTGTGGGACAGTAAGAGTTTGCCGTACTCCGTCTCCTCCAGTGCCTCGGGCGGGTTCTCCCAACCGTTGCGGACACCGTCCAGCCACCGCAAGGGATAGGGGTGGCTTTGGAGCTTGCTGTGGAGTTCCAGCACCAGCTCTGCCAGCGCGCGGTCATCACGACCTGCACCGAGGGTCTCGGCAAGGTGAGCATCGCTCTCCCGCTGGTCAATGTGCTGATAGAACTCCTCCAACACGCGGTTCAACACACGGTCACGAAGGAGCTTTGCCTCCTGTTCGTCCAGTACGCGAAAGTCGGGTGTGAGGTTGCGACCACCCACAGGGGGCAGGAGATACACATTCTCACGGAGCAGGGCGGCACAAAAAGCATCCACCGTCTTGATGTCCGCTTGATAGACGCGGTAGAGCTGGCGGCGCAAATGCTGATTGTTGGGATCTTCTGCCACGCGGCGGGAAAGCTCAGCGGCGATTTTGCCACGGAGTTCTGCCGCAGCGGCTTTTGTGTACGTAATGATGAGGAAGTCATCGACGCTGCACTCCCCATCGGCGATGTAGGCAAAGAGGCGCTCCACCAGCACCTTCGTTTTACCCGAGCCTGCGGCGGCGGACACGAGAAGGCTGCCGCCGCGATTTTCAACAGCGCTGCGCTGTTCGGGGGTCAATTTTACCTCAGCCACGGTCAGCCACCTCCTCCGTCTTTTCCTCTACCAACTGCCAAAATTCCTCGGGCTCTGTCTTTTTCAAGTACCGCATACCGTCCTTATCTTTGTCAAAGTAGCAGGCGGAGGCAAAGGGACAGTAATCACAGGCTGTATTCTGAGGGCCGTGGGCATAGGGATCTGTATCAATGTTGCCGCTGCTGATCTCGCGGGTAATGTCGTGGAGCAGCTTCTCCACATAGCGCCCCAACTTGCCCAGCTGCGCCGTGGTGGCAATACCGCCGCTGAGGACACCGTCCTTATTGACAGCGATGGGGAGATAGCTGGGGCTCTCCAAGGCGCTGTGTTCCATGGCCTGCAATACCGCGGGCTCACTCAGCACCAAGCCTGTACGGCGCACCGT
Source organism: Vescimonas sp. (assembly GCA_045543255.1). GTDB lineage: Bacteria > Bacillota > Clostridia > Oscillospirales > Oscillospiraceae > Vescimonas. The sequence goes on along the minus strand of JAZQMH010000008.1, from coordinate 1,979 downwards.
TTTCTGCAAGGCGGCGGCGATCTTCTCGTCACTGGTATTGCGGTCAAGGCGCAAGATCTCACTGCGGGCGGGATGATACAGCACACCTGCAGAAACGATCTCTTTGCCGAAATACTCCCTCCCCTGCTCACCTAAGGTGAAGAGGTACAGCAACATCTGCAATCCAAGGCCATAACGCACATCGGTGAGGTCGAAGGCCTTTTTGCCCGTCTTATAATCCACCACACGTAGATAGAGCCTATCCTCATGGATCCAGCCGTCCACGCGGTCAACTTTACCCGTCAAGGAGAGCTTGGCATCTCCCTCCGTAATGGTGATGGGGCGCAGTTCCCCATCCTTGCCGCCGAAGCCCAACTCGAAGGCCACGGGGGCAAAGTCGGAGTTGCGCAGTTCATCGGCGATGTTCTCAATAATGTCGTAGGCCGCCGAGCGAAGGCGGGAGAAGAGATAACGGAAGCGGGCCGTTTTCTGCTCAAAGTGATCGATCTGCGTGGCGGCGTAGAGGTCAACATACTTCTTCACCAAAGCGCGGAGAGCTGTGTTGTCCACCTTGGCATAGCCGCCCAAGTCTTTCACCTCGCGGCTCACATTCTCCAGAAGATAATGGACGAACGTGCCCACCTCAGGCGCATCAAAGGCGGCGCTTTTCCGCTCGCGGGCTTTGAGACCGTAGCGCATGAAGTAGCTGAAATGGCAGGAGTTGGCTCTGTCCATACGGCTGGCAGACATGGAGAGAGTCTTACCGTAAAGGCTCTCCACCGCAGCGGGAGAGAGCTTCCCCTTGGGCATCTCACGGGCGCGCTCCATGGCATCCAGCACAGCTTCATATCGTCCGCTGTTGCGGAAATAATCCCAAAGGCGGGGATCATCCCCCGCTTGACAGAGGGCGGCACTCTCCAAACGGAGGCGGTACGCGCCATCCTCACGCTTCACCTTCACCGTGGGGAACAAGTGGACAACACGCTCCACCACAAAGGAGGGGCGCAGCTCCCCGCCTGCATTATCCGTCACGCTCCAGCTGATGTGGAGATACTCCGTGGGCTGGGCAAGGCAGGCATAGATGTTTTGCAGTTCATCGTCCAAGGCATCGTAGGTAGCATCGGAAAGGGGCAGATCGCGCTGCTGCAGCGTTTCGCGGGCAGCGCTGTCCAGAATGCCCCCTTGCTTCTCCACACGGGGCAGCACCGAGTCGTTAGCACCCAACAGGAACATGGCGCGGACGCGATGGCGGTCGTTGCGGGTGATCTCGCTGATCTTCACTTGGTCGAGGGTGGCAGGGATGGTGCCCACACTGTAGCGGCTCAGCACCAAGCGCAGCAAACGGGCAAACTCCTCCCCGCTCATAGGTTCGTTACCTAAGATCTCCACGAACTGATCGAGGACGCCGCAGAAGATATTCCATAGCTGGGCGTACTCCTCTGCCTCCTGCACACGGCCTTTCTCTGTAAGGATATCAGCCTTTACACGCAGTTTTTCAGCAACACCGCAGGCCACAGCAAACTCGTAGAGAGCGCGGGCTTTCTCGCCACCGCGGCTCTCCCCTTTCAACCCTGCATGGAGGGCAGCAAAGGCGGGGCGCAGCTTCTCGCGGATGCGGTTAATGTCATCAAGACGGGCTTGACTCTTCTCGTCCAGCTCAAAACCATAGCCCTCGGGATGGGCAGTCCAAGGCTGCTCACGCACCCACATCTGCCCGTGGATCTCCCAACGGATGACGTAGTTCTCCAACAGGTCGCACTCGTCGCGGCTGATGCCCGCAAGACCTGTTTTGAGGCAGCGGAACATATCCTCGTACTCAAAACCGCCCGTCACCGCCTCTACGGCGGCGAGAAGCATGGTGATGACCGCCTTCTCCGTCAGATCGCTGCGGCGGCTCATGTAGGCATTGATCCCGCCACGGTGCAGCACCATCTCCAACAGTGCCCCGTAGCGCTCCATGTCACGGGTCGCCACGGTGATGTCGCGGTAGCGATAGCCCT
>JAZQMH010000007.1:0-2763 GCA_045543255.1 Vescimonas sp. | reverse complement strand
TCTTGCAAACAAACAAAAATTCAGTTATAATTTACCTAACAATCTAAGATTGGTAGCTGTAAGGAAGTGCTTCGCGCACGGGCTGCAACTATCACTCGGCCTGCGCTTGAGTGTTTCAAATCCACTATGGGGATTTGGAACATTTTTTGTTATCGCCGTGGATAGGATGGAGATTGAAATTGAAACTTTGCAGGAGGTTACCATTATGTATCTGTTGACCAACGGACGGCTCATCACCCGCGACAGTGAGGGCAAGGGCTATTATGAACACGGCGCCGTGGCCTTTGAGGGCACGAAGATCGTGGAGGTGGGCGAGGAAGCCGCGCTCCGCGCCAAGTACGCCGATGCAGAAGTCATTGATGCCCGCGGCGGCGTCATCATGCCCGCCTTTATTAACGCCCACACCCACATTTATTCCGCTTTGGCTCGGGGCTTAAGCATCGTGGGCAACAACCCCACCAATTTCTACGAGGTGCTGGACGGCACTTGGTGGGCTATGGATCGCAAGCTGACCTTAGAGGGCAGCCGCGCCAGCGCCGATGCTCTCTACATCGACTGCATCAAGCAGGGCGTCACCACCATTTTCGACCACCACGCCGCCTATGCCGAGATCCCCGGCTCCCTCTTCGAGATCGCCGAGAGCGCCAAGAAATTCGGCATCCGCTCCTGCCTCTGCTACGAGGTCTCCGACCGTGACGGCGAGGAGAAGTGCTTGCAGGCCATTAAGGAGAACGCCGACTTTATCTCCTACTGCGAGAAGGAGAAAGATCCCATGTTGGCAGCCATGTTCGGCGGTCACGCTCTCTTCACCATCTCCGACAAGACCTTCGAGCGGATGGTGGAGGCCAACGCAGGCCGCACCGGCTTCCACATCCACGTCTCCGAGGGTATGGACGATGTGTACGACTCTCTCCGCAACTACGGCTGCCGCCCCGTGAAGCGCCTCATGGATCACGGTATCCTCGGCGAGAAAACGGTGCTGGGTCACTGCATCCATGTGAACTCCGCTGAGATCGACATTATTAAGGAAACGGGCACCATGGTGGTGAATAACCCCGAGTCCAATATGTCCAACGCTGTGGGTGTCTGCCCCGTGCTGCCCCTTTCCAAGGCAGGCATCACCGTGGGTCTCGGTACCGATGCTTGGACGAACGACATGGTGGAGTCTTTGAAGGCCGCCCTCTGCGTCCAGCGTCTCCACGCCTGCCTGCCCAATGTGGCATGGGGCGAGGTCACCGATATGCTCTTCCGCAACAACGCCAAGATCGCGGGCAAGTACTTCCCGGTGGAGCTGGGTGTGCTGAAGGCAGGCGCCGCCGCCGACATCATCGTCATGGACTATTATCCCTACACCCCCTTCTCTGACGAGAATATCGACGGTCACATCCTCTTCGGCATGACCGGCAAGCTCTGCCGCACCACCATCGGTAACGGCAAGGTGCTGATGAAGGATCGCGAGCTGGTGGGCATCGACGAACTGGCAGAGAATGCCCGCATCCTTGAGGTGTCCAAGAAGCTCTGGGGCGCACTCAATAACAGAGTTTATTAAAAGAAAACATGGAGAAGTTGCCGAAAAGAAAGCATCCTCGTTTGAAAGAATATGAATATGCGGATGGATGGTATTTTGTCACCCTCTGTACCGACAAAAAACGAAAGATTCTCGGCGATGTGGAACCTTGCGATGCGGATGTAGGGCGGGGTGCCCTCACCCCGCCGCAAGTACGGCTTTCGGATATTGGCAAGGTTGTTGAGAAGCATCTTCTCAACACCGACACCGCATATCCCGATGTAAAAATTGATGACTATGTCATCATGCCGAACCACATACATTTGGTCGTTGCTATTGGTGCCGCCGCAGACGGCGGGGTGAGGGCACCCCGCCCTACAACATTGATGGAAATTGTCCGTTCTTTCAAATCCCTATCCACAAGGGAGGTCGGGTATTCCATTTGGCAAACGTCATTCTACGACCATGTGATCCGCAATGAGGCCGACTATCTCCGTATACGGCAATATATGGACAATAACCCTGCCCGATGGGCAGAAGATGAGTACTTCGAATAAAAACCACTGACATAGGAGGAGTTACCATGTCTGAGAAAATGTATCCCATTCCCTTTTCCTCGTTGATGAACTGGGTGGTCACCGAGTATGCCACCGAGGGCAAGATCTTCGGTATCCATAAGGTCTACCGCAGCAATGGCAAGAGCCTGCCCATCTTCGGCGAGCGTATTGAAACGCCCTTCGGTCCTGCCGCAGGCCCCAACAGCCAGCTGGCACAGAACATCATCGCCGCCTACGTCGCCGGTGCCCGCTTCTTCGAGGTCAAGACCGTGCAGAAGATGGACGGCGAAGAGCTGGCCGCCTGTGTGCCCCGCCCCTGCATCCTCGCCAATGACGAGGGCTACAATCAGGAGTGGTCTACGGAGCTGACGGTGCCTCAGGCCATGGACGAGTATATCAAGGCATGGTGCGCCTTGAAGGTCATGTCCAAGGTCTACGGTCTCGGCGACCCCGACGGCTTTGTGTTCAATATGTCCGTGGGCTATGACTTGGAGGGCATCAAGGGCGAGAAGGTGAACACCTACTTAGATGGCATGATGGATGCCAACAAGACCGCCATTTTTGCCGAGTGCAAGGCGGTGCTGAAGGAGCTGTTCCCCGCTGAAAGCGACTATATTGACGCTATCTCTCCCCGCGTCTCCCGCTCCGTCACCGTCTCCACCCTCCACGGCTGTCCTCCCGATGAGATCGAGCGCATCG
>JAZQMH010000006.1:0-12970 GCA_045543255.1 Vescimonas sp. | reverse complement strand
AAGCGAGGGTGCAAAACAGTCCAGTGAACTGTTTTGCAGGGCGTGGGAGAGTCCCACCACCGGCACAGCTACACCTACGGGAGAGTCCCACCACCGAAAATCCCTCTCGTGCTCTCCCCATGCAGGAACGGAAGTTTTCCTCTCCTCCGCAAGGGGGACTCGAAAGGCCGTCATAAAACAGTCCGGTGGACTGTTTTATAGGCCGTGGGAGAGTCCCACCACCATAACCCCACCACCCCCAAACGCAACAAAACCGCCCACAAGGGGCGGTTTCGTTGCGTTTGGTAAAATTTCAAAGGAGATCAATCCTTGAAAAACGTGATAACATCCTGTGCCATACGGTCGGGGCAGTCCACCATGGGGGAGTGACCGCAATTCTCATAGGGCAGCAGCGTGCACAGGTCGCCCAGCGCCTGATGATTCTCCATCACCATATGGGGCGGGACAACCACATCCTTATCGCCCATGGTCAGGGCAACGGGACAGGTGACCTTGTGGATAGAGCCGTCACCCTTGCCGTAGGGGGTGAACACATCGGACATATTCAGCGTTGCCAGCGACCAGTCCAGATCCACCAGATTGCGCTGCTTCAGCGTCTCGGCGATCCACAGCTCGCTCTGTGCCTCTGTGGGCTTGCCTACGGTGTAGATGGTGGCATCCCACACCGACTTCATCATAGCGGCATCCTTGCCCTCAAAGACACGGAGCATGGGGGCAACCTGCATAGGATCGGTGGCCATCTCCTCCTTGTTGGCGTAGGGCTCGGTGGTGGACTGGAACTTCTCATCCTTGCGGAAGAGGGGATAGCCCTTATGGCTGGCACCTTCAATACTGAAGAACTTCTTCACCTTCTCAGGATACATGGCGCACAGCTTCAGACCCACGCCGCCGCCGTTAGACCAGCCAACCAGATACACCTTATCAATATTCAGTGCATCCAGCAGCAGCTTTACATCCTCTGCCAGCTCGTCCATGGTGTCAAAGCGGTTGTTGTAGGAGCTGTCACCAAAGCCGCGCAGATCGGGCACGATGCAGCGGAAGCTGCCCTGCAAACGCTCGATAAGGGGGCCATAGTGAACGGAAGAGGACATATTGCCGTGGAGCATCAGCACCACTTCGCCCTGTCCTTCATCCAGATAGGCCAGTGTCTCGTTTCCAATGGATACAAATTTCTTTTCCATAGGGTTACCTCCATAGATTATGATGGGGATCAGATGGCGATGCCGTCGTCGCTTAAGTTGGCAAAGCCAACCACGAGAGCAGCAAAGGCCGAGGGGTACTCATACATGGTGGCGTGACCGCTGCCGCTGAGGATCACATGGCTGCTGCCACGGATACCGTCGCGGAGCATCTGCTGCTCTGTAACGGGCACAAGGTTGTCCTCAGAGCCGGAGAGGATCAAGGTAGGACAGGTGATCTCTCCCAATCGGTCAGACACATTAAAGGGACGGGAGCTTGCGGTGAGGCGGCTGAGGCGTGCCAGCACCTCGGGATCGGAGAAATACTCCGTCAGCGTTGCCTCGCGGCTGTCCATCCACGCGGCGTTCTCCTCAAAGAAGCGGGTAGAGTAAATGGTGGGGATGGCGGTGAGGTAGTAGGCAAGGCCGCTGCCGGAGGCAGCCACCTCGTTCCAGCCGTCGCCGATCTTCTGCAGCCACGGGGAGGTGCGGCAGCCGGAGTTGGCAAGGATCAGACGCCACACACGCTCGGGGTGAGCCAAGGCGTACTGGATCGCCACATTGCCGCCGTAGGAAAGGCCCATAATGACGGCCTTCTCCCAGCCCAGCTCGTCCAGCAGGGCATCCACCAAGCGGATCTGCACATCGTGATAGTAGCTCTCGCTCATGCGGCTGCTGCGGCCCTGATCAAGGAAATCCACCAGCACCAGCTGATTGTTGCGGGAGAAGTCCTCCACGAAGGGCTTCCAGCTGGTGGTGGACATCATCAATCCATTGAGCACCACCAAGGGGCGACCCTTGTCGCCATGGCGCTCATAATAGACTTTCTTACCTTCAAAATCGAATGTTGCCATGGCACTTCCCTCTTATTCCTTGGGCAGGATGCCGATCTCCATGGCCTCGCGGGTCAGCGCCTCGCGGAACTTGGGATGGGCAACGGAGATAATGAGCTTAGCGCGCTCGGTGAGGCCCGTACCACGGAGGGACACAGCACCGTACTCGGTGACCAGATAGTCAATATCATTGCGGCTCAGAGATACGGCAGCGCCGGACTTCAGCTGGCAGACGATCTTGGAGACCTCTTCACGCTCCCCCGTCTCGGGATTCTTCACCATAGCGGTGGAGTACAGGGCGATGATGGAGCGGCCGTTGCGGGACTTCTGTGCGCCGATGGCGGTGTCAGCCTGTCCGCCGGTGCCGGAGAACTGGTGAGAACCGAGGCTCTCGGAGCAGCACTGACCGGTGATGTCCACTTCCAAGGTGGTGTTGATGGACACCTGATTGTCGTTGAGGGCGATGATGGCGGGGTCGTTGACATAGTTGCCGTTCATAAGGGCGATGCTGGGGTTATCGTCGATGTAGTCGTACAGCTCACGGGTGCCCATTGCGAAGGCAGCCACCATCTTGCCTGCGTGATTCTGCTTGCACTTGTTGGTAATGACGCCGGCCTTTGCCAGCTTCACCATACCGGTGGTGATCATCTCGGTATGAACGCCCAAGTCCTTCTTCTCATACAGGAACTCGGTAACGGCGTTGGGGATACCGCCGATGCCCAGCTGCAAACAGTCGCCGTCGTGGATCATGTCGGCGATCAAGCGGCCGATGGCGTGATCCTTGTCGTTGGGGACGGTATCAGCGATCTCGGGCACGGGGTAGTCCACCTTCACAAGGTAATCCACCTCATCGATGTGGAGGGATACGTCACCCATGGTACGGGGGGCGTTGGGGTTGACCTCCAAAATCACCGTCTTGGCCTTGCGGATCATCTGCATCTCATAGGCGTTGGAGATGGACAGAGACACATAGCCGTGCTTATCGGGCACGGAGGCGATACCCACATAGATGTCGGGCTCACGGTAGAACAGGCGCTTGGAAGCGGCCAAGTGCAGGTGGTTGGGGATATAGGCGATATTGCCGTGGGGATGGGCCTTGCGCAGGGCGGGGGTGTAGAACCAACCCTCGGTGCGGAAGCTGTTTTTATAGGCCTCGTTGAGGATGAACTCATAGTTGCCCATAGGCAGGCAGTTGGACACCATCACGTCTGTAACGCGGTCGGCAATGGTGTGCAGGTTGGTCATAAACTCACGGCCCTCACCGGCACCGAGACCGGTAACGATATAATCGCCGCTCTTGACAACATCCAGTGCTTCCTGGACAGATACATACTTTGCCATAGTTCCATCTCCTTTATCGGTATCTATAAAATTACAATTTTAATATTATATATATTGTATCTCAAATTGCCCCAGTGGGCAAGATTTTACGAAGTTAAATTGCCGGGATAGAGAAGAGCCCCCTTCTCCCGCTCCCCTAAGGGAGCGGGGAGAGGGGGATCACATCATGTTATAGGGAAATTTCTATGCTGGGGATAAAGCTTAGCCCTTGATGAGAGCTCTGTAATCGTCGATGGAGGTCAGACCGTGGACAGTAGCGCTGGAAGCGGAGTGATAAGCGCCGCCGTTGATGGTGAAGGCATCATAGAACATGGTCAGTGCGAAGGACTGGACGCCGGAACGCATACCGTTGGCGAAGGAGATGGTATCGGCCATGGCCACCTGATACTCCTTGCTCTCCAGCACGTCCACATAGTTGGCGCGGGTCAGCTCCTTGCCCTGTGCCTGCAGCTCCTTCAGACCCTGGCAGAACAGATCGCCTGCGATGTAGCCGGCCAGTGCATAGGAGTCATAGCTCATGGCGAAGGCATTGTCCATGCCCTGCTCGGTGCAGTAGTTGAAGATCTTCTCAGCGACAACCCAGTACTCCTCCTTGAAGCCGGGCATACCCACGCCGGGCTGAGCCAGACCCAGAGCCTCATAGCCCTTCAGCAGAGCGCTGTCGGCATTGGTGTAGAAATACTCGGTGGAGGTGATGTCCAGCCAAGCCTGAGCATAGATGGGGATGTTGGTCAGCACATCGGTGTACTGCTCAGCCAGAATGGTGGTAGCGGCATCGTTGAGGATACCGGCGTTAGCGTTGTTGTAAGAGGTCAGAACGGGGACATAGTAGTTGGCGTTAGCCATAGCAGTCAGAGCGGCGGTGAAGTCAGCACCGATGACACCCACGACCACCACATCGCAGCCGGCGTTCTTCAGAGCGTTGACAGCAGCGGAGAAGTCGGTGGAGGTGACGTTCTGATAGGTGATGGCATCCTTCTGAGCGGCGGGCAGATCAGCTGCCTCCGCCTCGATGCCCTTCAGGATGGTCTGGCTGGCTTCCACAGTGTTGGTCAGGACGCCCACCTTGGTGCCGCCCAGGCCACCGCTGGCCAGAGGAGCGAAGGCACGGAGGATCAGCATTCTGCCCTCGGTGAAGTTCAGGGGCTGGACGGGGAAGATACCTCTGTCAGCACCCTCAGCGGCCTCGTTCAGCAGCTCGTTGTTACCGGCAGCGGCGTAGACCATGGGGACATTGGCTTCCTTGATGATGGGCAGGTTGGCTGCCACACAGTTAGAGGCGAAGTTGCCGACGATGGCGAACACCTCATCCTCATGGATCAGCTGCTCGGTCAGCGTCACGGACTGGGTAGCCACGCCGCCGTCATCGTAATGCTGCAGCTTCACGGACTTGCCGTTAAAGCCACCCTCAGCATTGTAGGCAGCGAAAGCGGCCTCAATACCAATGTTGAAGGGGCCACCGATGGTAGCCAGCGCACCGGTAGTACCGGCGGTGTTGCCCACTAGAATGGTGTCCTCCGTGACACCCTTCAGCTCCTCGACAGCGGGGGACTTCTCGCCGCAGGCGACGAGACCCAGCACCATGACGAGGGCCAGAACCAAAGCGAAAAACTTCTTCATGATTTGATCTCCTTTTTTCATCATATTTTTTCTCATTCCTGAGAGGGACTACAGTCATGTTCTCAACCGCCCAAGTAGGCCTCGATGAGCCGCTCGTCGTGGAGCAGTTCCTCTGCCGGACCGTGCATACGGATCTTGCCCAGCTCCAGCACATAGGCGTAGTCGGCGATTTTCAGTGTGGCAAGGGCGTTCTGCTCCACGATAAGGATCGTGGTGCCCTCGCTGCGGATCTTTTGCAGTGCTTCAAAGATGTCGCGGATCAGCAGCGGTGCAAGGCCCAGAGAGGGCTCATCCAGCACCAGCATGCGGGGGCTGCCCATCAAAGCACGGCCGATGGCCAGCATCTGCTGCTCACCGCCGGAGAGTGTACCGGAGGGCTGCTTGGCGCGCTCTTTCAAACGGGGGAAGAGCTGATAGACACGCTCAAAGTTGTCGTTCAGCTGCTGCTTGGCGCTGACGCGCACACCGTTGATCTCGCGGGTCTTTAAGGTATGGGCACCGGCGCGAAGATTCTCCTCCACCGACAGACCCAGCAGCACATGGCGGCCTTCCGGCGACTGCATGATGCCGCGGCGGGCGATCTGATGGGCGTTTCTTCCGGCGATGTTCTCCCCTTCAAAGAGGATCTCGCCGCCGGTGGGCTTCAAAAGGCCCGACACCGCTTTCAGCGTGGTGGTCTTGCCTGCGCCGTTGGCGCCCAGCAGCGCCACGATCTGTCCTTCCGAAACGGTAAGGTCAATGCCCTTGAGGGCGGCGACGGCACCGTAATTCATTTTCAAACCCTGAATTTTCAGCAGTTCCATGCCATCACACCTCCTCAATACCCAAATAGGCTTCCTGCACAGCCTTGTTCTGCTTGATCTCCTGACAGGTTCCGAGAGCCAGCATCTTACCGAAGGAGATGGCGCAGATGGTGTCGCACACATTCATCACCAGGGACATATCGTGCTCCACCAGCAGGATGGTCACACCGAACTCATCGCGGATGCGGCGGATGGTCTCCGTCAGCTCCGCCGTCTCGCTGTCGTTAAGACCTGCGGCGGGCTCATCCATAATGATGAGACGGGCATCGGACATCAGGGCGCGGGCAATCTCCACCTTCTTGAGGATACCGTAGGGCAGACCGAAGGCCAACCAGTTGGCATAGCTTTCCAAGCCCATGAACTTCAGCACGCGCCGTGCCTTTTCCTTCAAGGCCTCCTCTTCGCGGCGGAGGGAGGGAAGTCCCAGCGCCTGTACCAGCAGGTTGGAGCGATATTCACGGGTGCAGGCTACCAGCAGGTTATCCAGCACGCTGATCTCCTTCACCAGCTCCACGTTCTGGAAGGTGCGGGCCACGCCCTGCAAGATCACATCGTGAACCTGGAAGCCACGGAGGTCGACCACTTCGTTATCCTTGTTGCAGAAGTGGATGTCGCCGTCGGTGGCGTCGTAGAAACGGGTGATGCAGTTAAAGACCGTGGTCTTACCGGCACCGTTGGGGCCGATGAGGCCGAAGATCTCGCCCTTTTTCACATCGAAGGTCACGTCATCCACGGCCTTGAGGCCGCCGAAGTACATCTTCAGACCTTCCACACGCAGCAGCACATCCTCGGGGAGCTCAATGGCCTTGGTGCTGCCGTGGAGGGCTTCGATCTTGCTGTCCAAAGCGGCGATGCGGCTGCGAAGAGTGGCTTGCTTTTTCTCCAAAGCGGCGCTGTCCTTGCTCTCCAGCTCCGCTTTTTTCTTGTTGTACTGCTCCAGCGCCGCTGCCTTGGCAGTTTCGTAGGCGCTTTCATCAGCAGTGGTGTTCTTTTCTAAGAAGGCTTCTTTTTCCTTCTCCAGTCGGGCGGCCTCCCCTGCGCGCTTGCTCTCAAGGGCGGCGAGGTCGGTGCGCTGCTTTTCCAGCAGGGGCTTCCAGTCCTCGCCCTTGGCAACGGCCTCAAAGATGGCCTTGGCGCAGCCGTGGTTCACGGCGCGGCGATCCAGATTCTGCTTCACATCGAACCGCTGCAGTGCTGCATCCAGCTGACGCTGTGCGTATTCTTCCTTGTCGCAGGCGGCAAAAGCAGCCTTCATCAGATCCTTATCCAGCTTGGCACCGTAGCGGCCCAAGCTTTTCTCGCGGCGGAGGGAGAGAACATGGCCCAGCTCCTCCAGCTCCAGCTGCAAGCTGCGGCGCTTGCGCTGCAGCTTCAGCAGACGCTGCTGTGCAGAGGGAAGTAATTTAGTCTTTGCCATACTTTGCCTCCCTTCTTGCCAAGCGCTTCTTGCGGATCTTACCGCGGACTTCCTGTACCAGCTGTGCCACACCGCCGGGGTAGAACATCACCACCAGCACCACCAGAATGCCGGAGACGAAAGTGATAATCACGGGATTCTCCTGCAGGAAGGGGATGCGGTTTAACAGCATGGTCTGCAAGCCGTACATAATGAATGTGCCGAACACGGCGCCCCAGATGGAGCGGAAACCACCGATAATGACCGCCGCCAGAATGTTCAGCGAGGTAATGAGGGCGTAGAAGCCGCTGGCATCGGTCGCCATGGCGGAGCGGACGGTGATCATCAGCATCATACCGGACAGCACCGCGTAGACCGTGCAGATCACGAAGGCCAGCAGACGGTACTTCATCAAGCTGATGCCCATGGCCTGTGCCGCGGCGGTACTGTTCTTCATTGCCAGCATGGCGCGGCCCGTGGGGCTGACGATCAGGTTATGGGTCAGCATCATCACGATCACCAGCAGCACCGTCACCACATACACGGAATCGCTGCGGCTGATGGTCAGACCGAAGAGCTTCAGCGTGGAGAGGTAAATGCTGTCCTGCACGGCAATGTAGAGGTTACGGAGGATCTCGGAAAGGCCCAGCGTCAGAATAACGAGGTAAATACCTTCAATTCGCAGCGACACCACGCCGACGATAAGACCCAGCACCACGCCGATGGCCAGTGCCACCACCAGCGCCACACCAAAGGGCAGGCCGGACTCGGTCATAATAAAGTGGATGGAGTAGCTGCCGATGCCCATAAATCCGCCGGTGCCCAGAGAGGCGAGGCCGGAGTAACCCATCAGCAGGCAGAAGCCCACCGAAGCCAGAGAGTAGGCGAAGGTGATGGCCATACCGGACTGGAGGGAATAGGGCAAAATCTTGTTGGCGGAGAGGAAACCCACCACCAGCATCACGATGCCGAACAGCAGATAGTGATGGAGGGGATTTGCCAAAACACCGCGGGCGCGGGCCGTCAGGCCACGCTGCTCTTTCGGCTTTGTGCCGAAGAGGCTATACTTTTCATACAAATACTTATCCATAGGCTCACACCTTCTTCACTGTACGCTTGCCGAACAGACCTTCAGGCTTAAAGAAGATCAATACCAGTGCCAGGCCATAGACGATGACCAAGGACCAGCTGCTCAGCTCGGGTTTACCTATGACGTTTGCCAGATATACCACCAAGTTGTTGGCGAGGGGCAGCAGGAAGGCCGCCACCACAGGGCCGTAGAAGGTGGAGAAGCCACCGAGGATGCCCGCCAGGAAGGCGTTGACCTGATAGGAGGTCATGAAATAGGGACCCACCTGATTGATGCCGCCGTTCATGGTAGCTGCCAGCGTGCCCAGTGCGCCTGCCAGACCCCAGGAGATGGCGGTGATGACGTAGGTGTTGATACCCAGCATACCTGCCACATACTCATTGGAGGCCGTTGCACGGACGGAGAGGCCCCACTTGCTGAAGCGCAGCAGCACGAACAGCACCGTCAGCACCACAGCAGTGATGACGAGGCACACCAGTGCGTTGACCGTCACCGTCACGTCCTGACCGCCCACGAGGAAGGAGAGCTTTCCATCCACGAACACGCGGAAAGGAGGCGTCTGAGAGCCGAAGATCAAGGGGATGGCACCCACCACGATGGAGATAAGGCCCATGGTGATGATCTGCTTACCCAAGGCGTTGACGTAGCGACCACGGCGGAAGATCAGCACATCGATGGCTACAGCAATGGCCACCGCCACCACGATACCGATGGGCAGCGCCAGCCACAGCGACAAGTTCAGCTTGTTGAGGGCTGCTGCCACCACGTAGGCACCGAAAGCAGAAATGACACCCTGTGCAAAGTTGGTGGTAGATGAAGTTTTAAAGATGATGGTGATTGCGATCGTGACCAGTGCCGTAACGCACATGGGAACGATCGTTCCCAGAATCACGTTGAGCAAATATGCCATAGAGGTTTACCCCCAACGAATAACATTTGCGGACCACACATAGCCGATACCGGCGGCGATCATGCACACCACACTGCCGGGCTTGACCTTGCCCTGCTCCAGTGCCAGTTCCAGAGAGAGGATCTGATCCACCTGTCCGATGTGACCGTAGTCCTCCAGATAGATGGTGTTCTCCTCCGTCAGCCCCAGATCTGCCAGCATACCGTTGTGACCGGAACGCTTGATGTGCAGAATATCCAAGTAATCGATGTCCTTGCGCTCCAGACCTGCCTGCTGCAAGCTCTCGTCAATGCAGCGATACCAGTTGGGCATGGACACGACATTGAGGCGGTCCTTCATTTTCTTTGCGTCTAGAAGACGCAGGGAACGATAGCCCTCCTCCACGTTCTCGGGAGTGAAGGGATTGGCGATACCGCCGATCTCCACACCGGCCGTGCGGGCCAAAGAGCCGTCGGCGATGATCTTGCTGCCCAGCAGCAGATTCTTGCCGTAGTTCTTCTTCAGCAGGATAGCACCACCGCCGCAGGAGAGGTTGAACATCATGGACATATCCTTATCGGTGTAGTCCACGAAGTCGCCGTTGCGGTAGCCGCCAGCGATCAGCACGGTGTTGATCTCATCATCAGCCACCATCATGTCGCGGGCAATCTTCATAGCGGAGACGCAGGTGCAGCAGCGGTTCTGCACGTCGATACCCCATGCGTTCACCGCGCCGATACGATCCTGAATGTAGAGAGCGGAGGTGGTGAGGGGGAATTCCTTCCACTCCTCGCCCATGCACAGGATCAGATCGATCTCCTTGGGGTCTACGCCGGTCTTTTCCAGGCACTTCAGCGCAGCCAGTGCGCCCATCTCCTGGGTGCCCTCATCGGGGCCGGCAATATACTTCTGATGGATGCCCAGCTTGGAGCGGACAGCGTCCTCGCTCCAGATACCGCCGGTGGCGGCAGCGATCTCAGCAGAAGTCATGATCTTCTTGGGCAGGTATACACCGGTGCCCACGATTCCTACATTGACCATAGGCAGCCTCCCCTTCTCTTACAGACGCATGCCGCCGTTGACGGACAGCACGTGACCGGTGATGTAGGAAGCATCCTCGCTGGCCAGGAACAGAGCGGCCTTGGCGATCTCCTCAGGCTGACCGAGGCGGCCCAGCATGGTCTGCTTGGCGAAGCGATCCAGCATCTCCTGAGGCACGGTCTTGATAATGTCGGTCATGGTGTAGCCGGGGGTGATGCAGTTGACGCGGACGGGAACGCCCTTGCGTGCAAACTCCTTGGCCCAGGTCTTGGTCAGACCGATGACGCCGGACTTAGCAGCGGCGTAGTTTGCCTGGCCGATGTTGCCGAACTCACCGACAACGGAAGAAATGCTGACGATGCTGCCGCCGCCGGTCTCTTCCATGTGGGGGCCAACGTAGCGGGTCAGATTGAACACGCCCTTGAGGTCAACATCGATGACCAGATCCCACTGCTCGTCGGTCATCTTGCGGGTCATGGCATCGCGGGTAATGCCGGCGTTGTTAATGAGGATGTCGATCTTGCCGTACTTCTCAACAGCGTAATCGCAGAAAGCCTTGCAGGCTGCGCCGTCGGTAACATTGAGCTTGTAGAACTCCACGTTCTGGCACTCGTAGCTCAGACCGTCTGCCATATCCACAGCGATCACCTTTGCGCCCTCAGCGGCAAAAATCTGTGCCATTGCTGCGCCCAAACCTCTTGCACCACCAGTAACGATAGCCACCTTGTTCTCCAGTCTCATATGTGTTTCCTCCTTATGATCAAAAATAAAAATTTTTTTCAAATCCCGAAACATGAACATCATTCATGTTTTGTTGTCCTAAGTATGCCTTAATGGAGGAAATTTGTCAACAAAAAGGTGAACAATGTTCACATTTTTGTAGGAAGTACAAATTGGCTCTGTTCAACTTGACGAAAAAAAAGCTTGCATTTTCCGTTTTCATCGGTTAACATCAAGAACATATAAGCAAAAACGACCCGCCAATGAGGATCAGGAGGTGCCGGTGAGTAAGAATTTTGTTGAAAACGTAAAAGGCGTTCATCCCCCCAAGACGAGTCTGGGCATGGCAAAAATGCAGGCTTTGGCGCAGGCCGCCGAGAAACTGTTTACCCAATCCAGCTTCTTTGAAGTGTCCGTTTCCGACATCTGCCGGGAGGCCCACACCGCCGTGGGCACGTTCTATATCTACTTTGAAACCAAGACGGACATCTACCGCTATCTGGTGGAGGACTACCAGCGCCGCATCAAGCGCAGCCTCGCTGAAAGCATCGCCGGCTGCAAGAGCCGCTATGAGCGGGAGCGGGCAGGTATCAAGAGCTTCGTCCGCTTCTCTGTAGAGAATCCCAACATCTATCACATCGTGTGGGGCTCTCTGGCGGTAGAGAAGGACTTGTTTGTAAACTACTACATGTCCTTTGCCGACAGTTACGCCCGCGCCCTCAGCAGCGACTTGCACGAGCTTTTAAGTGAGGATGTGATGACCCTTGCCTATATGCTCATGGGTATCGCCAGCTTTTTGGGTCTGCGTGGCATGTTGGAGACTCTCAACAATGAGCAGATTGACAAGATGGTGGACGAGACCGTCATGACCATTTTGGAGAAGGGTCTTTTTAAGCCCTCTGCCCTGCCCGAATAACTCTTCCCCTACCGCAACATCTTTGCCTTTCGGCAGCCACGAGCTGCCGAAAGGCTTTTTTCATACACTGTCCTCGTTGAAACATAAGGGTAGGTATGCTATAATCGAACTATAACAACAAAAAGGAGGCTGCGTTATGTCCAGCTTTGAAAATCTGCGTATCGTAGATAACTTCTATCAAACGTCCCTCTTCTTCCCTATGCCCACGGTGGTCATCAGCACCCTGTGCGAAGATGGCTCCACCACCTTGGGCCCCTATTCCCTCGTGCAGCCCTACTATGTGGCGGGCAAGGATTTTTACGCCATGCTCCTGTGCTGCCGCAACTCCTCCAACACCGCCCAGAACATCCTGCGCAACGGTAAGTGCGCCATCAACTTCGTAGACGATAAGCCCGCCACCTTCAAAGAGTGCGTCAAGCTCAGCTGGCCCGGCGATAAGCCCGAGGACAAGATGCCCCAGTGCAAGTTCCGCTTGGAAAAGAGCCTTCTCGAGGAGGAGACGGGCGAGGTACGCCCCATGGTGCTCAGCGACGCCATCCAGTCCATCGAGTGCACTTGGGTGCGGACACTGGACAACGCACAGGACGATCAGCCCGGTCAGCTCAACGGCTACGAGCCTCCCTACCACGATTTCAACGGCATCACCTCCCAGTTCGGTGCCCACTTCATCTTGAAGGTGGAGCGTATTTTGATGAAAAAGCCCTATCACGACGCCATCATCAACGGCGTCAAGAGCGGCGACTTCCCGCCCCTGCCTGTGGACTACGGCTACCGCGACAGCAAGAATTTCTGGTTCCACCGCAAGAAGAAGATGCGCGCTGAACTTCTGCCCATGCGGGAAGCCAGTTTGGAGTCCGTCCGCTACGCCGCCGACCGCGCCGATGATACCATCAAGTTCACCGACGATGCCCTGAAGATGGTGCTGAACGTGCCCCGCGTGTTCCTACCCCTCGTCCTCAAGGGCTGCGTGGATTGGGCAAAGGAAAACGGCGTGGAGGTCAGCGACGCCACCCACATGAAGATCATCAACGATAAGCGCGCCGAGGAAAAGAAAAAGAAAAAATAATAAAAAAACCCACAAAAAAGCGGCTGCCACAGCAACCGCTTTCTTTGTTTACTTCTTTTGTTTCCATCCGCGAATGA
>JAZQMH010000005.1:0-3365 GCA_045543255.1 Vescimonas sp. | reverse complement strand
AGTGGCGGCCCAGTTCCCCATCAATCCCGCCTCTCCCCTCTACCCCACTTCTTTGGAGACGGATACCTCCTCTGCCGCCGTGCAAAAGGCGCTGACGGAGCTGTCCCTCACCGATGGGGAGGATAAATACAAGCTACGGCTGCTGGTGAACAGCGAAAACAGTTTCAAAGTGGCTGCCGCCGAGAACATCGCCCTCACCCTCAACCGCTATGACTTTGAGGTAACGGTGGAGGTACTGGATTGGGAGGAGTATCTCTACGCTATCGGCGTGGGAGATTATGACCTCTATTACGGCGAGTGCAAACTGGGCAGCGACTGGGATCTGACGGCGCTGCTGAGCGAGGAGGGCATCCTTAACTATGGCGGCTACGTAAACCCCGAAACAGAATCGCTGCTCCTCGAGGCCAAGAGAGCGGAGTCCTCTGCCCGCAGCGATGCGCTGGAAGCGCTGTACCACCACTTACAGGAGCTTGCGCCCATCGTCCCCCTCGGCTTTAAGCAGGAGAATCTCCTGCTGCCTCAGGGGACGGTGGAGGCTGTGACACCCACCGTCGCCAACCCCTTCTATGGATTGGAACACTGGCAGGTACACTGGGGCGAGCCCGCAGATAGCACTGAATAATAAGCGTATTGTTAAATAACAAAGAAACCGTTCATCTTGCGATGAGCGGTTCTTTTCTCGTAAAAAGCCTCGCAGAGTTTCGCCGCCGCTGCGGCGAAAAAAGTTTAATCGTTTTCGACCGCGACATGTGCGTGGGCGAAAACACTTCTCGGCCTGCAAACGTGCGAGTTGTCCGTAACAACGGACAATGAGTGCGCTGCAGCAGGCCGCAAACCTCTCGAAAAAGTGGTTAACCACTTTTTTGAGATATTAAAAAAATCCGTGTATCTTTCGATACACGGATTTTTTATTGCAATTGTTTACTTCTCGGCGGCGCGGCGCTGGAAGAACTTGACGATTTCCACGATGGGGATCATCAGCAGGGCCAGCACGAGGGAGATAGCGTACTCCACCAGAGAGACGCTGGAGAAGCCAAAAGCGTTGGCAAGGAAGGGAACCTCGCACACCAGGGTGGTGGCGACGAGAGAGCCCAGAGCTGCCCAAGTCATGACCTTGTTCTTAGTGCGCAGCTTGAAGATGCTGCCGCGCTGAGAACGCATGTTCAGGCTGTGGGCGATCTCAGCCATAGACATGGTGATGAAGGCCATGGTGGTACCGTCGGGGCTGATGCCGCCCAGAGGGATCTCCCACATACCGGACTCGATGAAGTGACCGATGAAGTAGGCAGCGATAGTCAGTGCGGACACGATCACGCCCTGATAGACCACGTCGAAGCCCATGCCGCCGGCGAAGATACCGGCCTTGGCATCACGGGGACGACGGCGCATGATGGAGGGCTCAGCCTCCTCCATGCCCAGTGCCAGTGCGGGCAGGCAGTCGGTCACCAAGTTGATCCACAGCAGGTGGACGGGCTTGAGGATGGTGAAGCCCATGAGGGTAGCTGCGAAGATGGAGATGACCTCACTCATGTTGGAGGACAGCAGGAACTGGATGGCCTTACGGATGTTGTCGTAGATGCGACGGCCTTCCTCAACAGCGCCCACGATGGTGGCGAAGTTATCGTCAGCCAGCACCATGTCAGCCACGTTCTTGGTAACGTCAGTACCGGTGATACCCATACCCACGCCGATGTCGGCGGACTTAATGGAGGGAGCATCGTTGACGCCGTCGCCGGTCATGGCGGTGACGTAGCCGGCGTTGCGCCAAGCGTTGACGATGCGGGTCTTATGCTCGGGCTGGACGCGGGCGTACACGGAGATGTTGCGGAACTCCTCCTCGAAGGTGGCGTCGTCCATCTCGTTGAGCTGTGCGCCGGTAACGGCACGCATGCCCTCTTCCAGAATGCCCAGCTCCTTGGCGATGGCCACAGCGGTGTCCACGTGGTCACCGGTGATCATGATGGCGCGGATACCGGCGCCGCGGCACTCCACGATGGAGTCCTTCACCTCGGGACGGACGGGGTCGATCATGCCGGCAAGACCCAGGAAGCACAGCTCCTGCTCAAGGTCTGCAGGCTCATAGGAGGTGGGCTCAGCGTCCCACACGCGCTCAGCAGCAGCCAGCACGCGGAGAGCGCGGTCAGCCATGGCCTTGTTGGCGGCAAGGATCTCGGCCTTGGCCTCCTCGGTCATGGGCAGCACCTGACCATCCTTGAGGTAGGTGGCGCAGCGGCCCAGCACCACGTCGGGGCCACCCTTGGTATACTGCACGAACTTGCCATCCACAGCGTGGACGGTGGACATCATCTTACGGCCGGAGTCGAAGGGAGCCTCACCCACACGGGGCGTCTCCGCCTGCATGGCAGGCTTCTGGAGGCCCAGCTTGTTGGCCCAAACCACCAGAGCGGCCTCGGTGGGCTCGCCGGTGGAGGTGCCGTCGTCGTTCAGCACGGCGTCGCAGCACAGAGCCATGGCGCGGGCGATGTGACCCTCCTCAGCACCGTAGGAATCCACCACGGTCATCTTGTTCTGGGTGAGCGTACCGGTCTTATCCGAGCAGATGATCTGGGCGCAACCCAAGGTCTCCACGGCGGTCAGACGGCGAATGATGGCGCTGCGCTTGGACATGTTGGTCACGCCGATGGACAGCACCACGGTCACCACGGCTGCCAGACCCTCGGGGATGGCGGCCACAGCCAGAGAAACTGCGATCATGAAGGAATCCAGTGCCACGTCCAGAGAGAACGTACCGGCACGCCACAGCTGCACGCCGAAGATCAGCACGCAGATACCCAGCACCAGTTTGGTGAGGATGCCGCTGAGCTGGGTCAGCTTGCGCTGCAAGGGGGTCTGACCCTCGGAGGCGTTGGCAAGGGCATCGGCGATCTTACCCATCTCGGTATCCATACCGGTACCGGTGATGACAGCCTTACCGCGGCCATAGACCACAGTGGAGCCCATGTAGACCATGTTCTTACGGTCACCAAGGCACACATCCTTCTGGTCTTCCTTCAGGTTAATAATGTCGATGAACTTCGTGACGGGGACGCTCTCACCGGTGAGGGCGGCCTCCTCGATCTTCATGCTGGCGCACTCCAGCAGACGGCCGTCGGCGGGCACGGCGTCGCCGGCCTCCAGCACCACGATGTCGCCCACCACCAGATCCTCGCTGCGCACGGCAATCACTTTGCCGTCACGCAGGACCTTACTGGTAGCAGCCGCCATCTGCTGCAGCGCTTCGATGGCTTTCTCCGCCTTGTTCTCCTGATACACGCCCAGCACAGCGTTGACCACCACCACGAACAGGATGATGATCACGTCGGCAAAGCTCTCATTCTCCACGATGGCCAGCACGGCGCTGATGG
>JAZQMH010000004.1:0-6257 GCA_045543255.1 Vescimonas sp. | reverse complement strand
CTTCCGACTGCCGTTTTTGCGTAGCATTACATATTGTATCAAATATTTCTGCGTTTGTACACTCTTTTTTTAAAAAATTTATAGAACTTTCCCACAGGCTTCTGATGCAGGTGGTCTGGGCCGCAATCGTCAGCGGGAGATCCCGCCGCGAAACGTCCTCGCTGAGCCATTTTTCGGCGTCTTCCACGTTTTCCAAGATCACCGACTTGTCCGAAAAAGAGGCAACACCCAGCACCTCGGGGTGGTGCTTCTCGCCGATAATGACGGGGGTGCGTCCCTCGCGGTCAGCTTTTTCCACCAACTTCTGAATCCGCAGCACGTTGGGACAGGTGGCATTGAGGCAAGTTGCCCCAAGCTCAGCAAGGCGCCGGAAGGTCTCCTTCTTCTCACCGTGGGAGCGGATGATGACCGTCTCTCCCTCACGCACATCCTCCACGCTGTCCACCTTACGCACGCCCAAGGCCGCCAGTTCTTCCACCACATGACTGTTGTGGATGATGTGGCCCAGCATGACGCAGCCGCTGTGTTCCTTGGCGGCGGCGCGAGCCAGTTCTACCGCACGCTCTACACCGTAGCAGAAGCCTGCACTCTCGGCTTGTATCACTTTCATAGCTGCTCTCCCATTGCGTAGGCGCGATCCATCACCACATCGGTGTTGTGCTGATACTCCTCCGCCGTGCCCTTACGGCCTGTATAAACGGGGTCGTAGGGCTCACCGAAAACAACAGGGGTCTTGCGGAACATGCCATTGGCCTTCTTGATGTACACAGGCACCATCTGCACACCGCTGCGAATGGCGATCATGGCAGCGCCGCTCTTGGGCTCGATGCGCTTGCCGTCCCGAATCCGCGTACCCTCGGGGAAGATGATGAGGCTAAAGCCATCACGCAGCGCGCCGATGGAGTGTTTCACGGCGCTGATGTCGCTGTGTCCACGATCTACGGGGAAGGCGCCCATGTTGCGGATGAGCCATCCAAGGCCGGGGATGGAGAACAGCTGCTTCTTCGCCATCAAGCGAACGGGATAGTCGGACTTGAATGCACAGCAGATCAACACAGGGTCAAAGCCGCTGGTGTGATTGGCGCAGAACACCACGGGGCGGTCTGCGGGCACATTCTCGATGCCGCTGACCTTAATGGGGAAAAAGAAGGTCACGATATGGCGGGCAATACGATGGACATGGTAGTAGAAGGGGTTTTTCATTCCCCCACCTTCTTTCGGATGATGGAAAGGAGGGCTGCAAGGCTCTCGTCAAAATTCAATTCCCCCGTATCCAGCAGCACCGCATCCTCTGCCTGACGCAGGGGCGCGGCGGCACGATGGGAGTCGTTATAATCCCGCTGCTCCATCTCGCGAAGCACGTCCTCATAGGCGCGGGGCGTTCCCCGCTGCTCCAGCTCCACAAAGCGGCGGTGGGCACGCTCGGCGAGAGGTGCGGTCAAGAACACCTTCACCTCTGCATCGGGCAGCACCACCGTACCGATGTCGCGGCCATCCATAATGACGCTATTCTCGCGGGCGAACTGGCGCTGCATCTCCAAGAGGAAGGTGCGCACCTCGGGGATGGCGGACACATCGGAGGCGTACTGAGAGATCTCGTTTTGACGGATCTCGGTGGTCACATCCTTGCCATTGAGGATCATGTGCTGGAGGCCATCCTCAGCATAGCGCATCTCGATATGAATTTCGGGCAGCAGGGCGATAACCGCCTCGTTATCACGGGGATGGACACCCTTTTCCTTCACATAGCAGCCGATGGTGCGGTAGATAGCGCCAGTATCCACATAGAGGATGTCCAGCTTTGCCGCCACTGCCTTGGCGAGGGTGCTTTTACCTGCACCGCTGGGGCCGTCAATGGCCACAGAAAAAATATTCTTGCTCATTTCCACTCACTCTCATTTCTCTGCGGCGGACACGCCTGCCAAATGGCCCGTTGCCCACGCGATCTGTAAATTAAATCCGCCTGTATAGGCGTCCACATCCAGCACCTCGCCTGCGAAATAGAGGCCCGATACCAGCTTGGACTCCATGGTGTTGGGGCTAACCTCCCCCACCTTTACGCCGCCTGCGGTGACAATGGCCTCGGACACGGGCCGCACACCGCTGACGCTGATTTCAAATTTCTTAAGTAACTGAATCAAAGCCCTTCTCTGCTCCTTCGTCACAGAATGGCTCTTCAAGCCCTTCGACCAGCCGAGGCGGGTCATCACCACGCCCACCATGCTGTGGGGCACGAGGCCGCTTAAGACACGGTCGGCATCGCGGTTGGGATTCTCGGCGATGTCGCGGAGGATACGCTCATCCAGCTTCTGCTCATCGAGGGCGGGTTTTAAGTCGATGCTGACGCGGTAGCCGCCCTTGTCCCAATCACGGAGATGGGCGCTGGCAGAGAGTACCAGCGGACCCGAGAGACCGAAATGGGTAAAGAGCATCTCGCCAAACTCACGGAACACCGCCTTATTCTTGGCGTTGTAGACCGTCAGCTCCACGTTTTTCAGCGCAAGACCCTGCATGCGACCACAGCAGCCGTCGTCGCTCACCAATGGCACCAAAGAGCCCTTGGGCTCGATGATGGTGTGGCCGAGAGCCTCCGCCATACGGTAGCCGTCGCCGGTAGAGCCTGTGCCCGGGTAGGAGCAGCCGCCTGTGGCGATAATCACGCGGTCGGCAACATATGTACCCTTTTCGCCACGCACCGCCGTCACTGCGCCGTCCGCTACCACGACCTCCACGGCGCGGTCATGTACCCACTGGACACCACGCACCTTCACCAAGCCCTTGAGGGCATCGGTGATGGAGAAGGCGCTGTCGGACACGGGGAACACGCGGTTGCCACGCTCCACCTTCAGGGCCACACCTGCCTTTTCAAAAAAGGCCATGGTGTCGCGGGAGGAGAAACGGCTCAAGGCGCTGTAGAGGAAGCGACCGTTGCGGGGGATGTTGGCCATGAGGCCCTCCAAGTCCGCATCGTTGGTCACGTTGCAGCGACCCTTGCCCGTAATATTGATTTTTTTGCCGAGGCGCTCGTTGGGCTCTATAAGCCACACCTTCGCCCCGTTTTCCGCTGCAGTAATGGCAGCCATCAAGCCTGCCGCACCGCCGCCGATCACAACTACTTTATTCATCTTCCGACTTTCCAAAAATATCGTATTTCGACCACACCTGCTCCAACTGGGAGAAGGTCTCGTCCACTTCCTGCCGTTTTCTGTAGCCCACCGCCAGCACCAGCGCGTTCAAAAAGCTCAAAGGCGCTGCCAAAGAGTCCACGTAGGACAACGCCTCACACTGGACAAACAAGGCCTCGGTGGCATAGGGCATCAAGGGGGACATACCGTTATCGGTAATGGCGATCACGTCTGCCCCACGCTCACAGGCCATGTCCACGGCGTGGATGACCATGTTGGAGTAGCGGGGGAAGCTGATGGCGATCAGCACATCCTTCGGGCCGATATGTACCATCTGCTCGTAGATCTCACCTGCGGCAGAGTGCTTCACCAAGATCACATTATCCATCAAAAGCCGCAGGTAGAAGTTGAGATAGCCCGCCAAAAAGGCACTGGAGCGGACACCCACAATATACACATGCTCAGCACTCAGCAGCTTTTCCACCACGCTGGTAAAGGCGGCGCGGTCGATGCTCTCAATGGTGGCGTTGATGGTCTCCACGTCACGATGCATGGCGCGGCTCAACAAATCGCCCTCCTCCATCTCCGAGGCGCGGATACGCTGCACAGAGGTGAGGCGACCACGAATCAGCTCCTGCAGCGCCTTCTGCATGGCGGGATAGCCGCTGTAGCCAAGCTCCGAGGCGAAGCGCACCACGGTGGATTCGCTGACCTGTGCCGTCTTGCCCAGTTTGGCAGCCGTCATAAAGGCGGCCTTATCGTAATCGCTTAAAATATATTCTGCAATGCGCTTTTGTCCCTTGGAAAATCCGTCCATCTGCTGACGGATGGTCTGCAATACACTGCTCATGGTGTTTCCTTTCCTTTCAGCGCAGCAATTTCTTCCTTCGTTAAGTACCGCCATTTTCCCGCAGGCAGGTCGCCCAACATAAGGCTCTCCTCCCCTACGCGGCGCAGCCGCTTCACCTGTAAGCCCACTTGGGCGCACATACGGCGAATTTGGCGGTTTTTCCCTTGGTGGATGATGACCTGCAGCAGGGCTTGTCCACCGCCCTCTTTCAGCAGCGTCACCTGTGCAGGGATGATGGGTTCCCCCTCCAAATCCTCCACGGCAGCGAGGCGGGCGGCGGCGTTATGGAGTTCACCCGTCACCGTCACCTCATAGCGCTTGTCCACCTGATGCTTGGGGTGGGTCAAAGCCTGCATAAAGTCGCCGTCATTGGTGAAGAGCAAAAGCCCCTCGCTGTCCATGTCGAGGCGGCCTACGGGATAGACCCGCACGCCGCAGTCTGCCACCAAGTCCGCCGCTGTTTTGCGCCCCTTTTCATCGCTGAGGGTGGTCACATAGCCACGGGGCTTATGGAGCATCAGGTATACCTTTTCCTCTTCCAAGTGCAGCACCGCGCCGTCCACGGCGATGGTCTGCACCGTTGGGTCTGCCTTATCGCCCAAGGAGGCCACCGCGCCATCTACCGTCACGCGGCCTGCCGTGAGCAATTCCTCTGCTTTGCGGCGGGAACAGAGCCCCGACTGCGCTATTAACTTTTGCAGCCGTTCACTCATGTTGCGCCCTCCAAAGCAAAGCCAAATTCATATAGTTTCTCGTGATCCGACCAGTCGTCGGATGCTTTCAGCGTCACCGCCACCAAGCGGCGCCCCTCCCGCTCCACGCAGCTGACCAGCGTTCTGCCTGCAGCCTTGGTGTAGCCTGTTTTCATGCCGATGCAGCCCTCAATGCGCCGCAGGAGCTTGTTGTGATTACTCATGCTGCGGCCTGCAATGGAGGCATTGGTGGTGGAACAAAGGCGCACAAAGGCGGGGTCATCGGCAGCATAGGCCGCCAAGCGCGCCATGTCGCGGGCGGTGGAATAGTGCCCCTCTTCATCGAGGCCGTTGGGGTTGCGAAACGAGGAGTCCGCCATGCCGATCCGCTGAGCAAGGGCGTTCATCTTCTCCACGAATAACGATTCCCCGCCGCAGACCTCCGTTAAGGCTAAGGCCGCATCGTTGCCGCTGCTGAGCATGAGGCCGTAGAGGAGTTCCTCCACTGTCCGCTGCTCCCCTACTTTGAGGTACATGGACGATCCCTCCACCATGTGGTCATTGGTCACGGTGATGATCTCACAAGGGGAGGCTTCTTCCAAGGCCACCAGCGCCGTCAAAATCTTGGTGGTGCTGGCAATACGCATCTGCTCATCGGCGTTTTTCTCGTACAACACCTCGCCCGTGGCGGCATCCACCAAAATGGCTGCATGGGCAGAGAGGAACAAATTTGCCGCGCCCTCTGCACGGATGGGCAGCAACGCCACACAAAGACACAATACCGCAACAAAGCACACCACACGGCGCATACCATCACCTCGTGGTTAGGATATGCGTGTTGGCTTGTACGAAATGTTATCTTAGAAGGTCTCTTTTTCCTTCTTCTCCGCCTTCTGACGCTCGATGAAGTTCTCCACACGATCCAGCACCTGCGGCACCATCTCAATGGCGCGATCCACGGTGGTGATGGCGGGGGCGGCAACGGGCAGCACGCGGGTCACGCCGTCGCGGACTACCAAGAAGGCCACAGGCTCTACGCGGACACCTGCGGTGCTGGCGCCGCCGAATTTGGGAGCGGTCTTACCATAGTCACCGCCGCCGCAGCCGAAGCCGAAGCTCATGCGGGACACGGGGATCAGCGTCACGCCGTCGGGGGTGGTAATGGGCTGACCGATGATGGTATTGGAATCCACCATCTCACGCACCTTACCCATCGAGGTCTCCATCAGTTCGCTGAGGGAAGTTTTCTTATTGTTCTCCATAAGTCACAGTTCCTTTCTGCAAATTACGTGTTGTTCGTCATGGTTTTGCCCGCCTGTGCCGCTGCTGCGGCCTGCCGCGCCTTTTGGCGGCGGCGGAAGGGGAAGTAGAATTTCAGCAGGGGTTTCGCCGCCGCAAAGGCGATGGCAAGTAAATCTCCCACGCGGAGATAGAGCCCCAGCTTTCCCTCCACATTGGTGGCGGGGGCGTTAAAATCCACATCCAAGTGGATATAGGGGTCGCGAATGTGGATGAGCTGCTCCAATCGGGGCATCACCGTCCACACGGCGGCGCTAATTAGGCCGTATTGCTCGGCTACCTTATCGGGCC
>JAZQMH010000003.1:0-2589 GCA_045543255.1 Vescimonas sp. | reverse complement strand
CAATTTTTAATTGTTATTTGTATCATAGATAATGTTGACATCCTCGCGGCTTGTCAAAAACAAAAGATGTCCGTAAAGCAGAGAAAACTCCACAATATCGCCCACCTTGAGATCACGCTTACAATCGGTCACATCGAGAATACAGTGGTCGGAACTGCCGCCCACCACGGTGATACCCTCATCACGGGGAATGAGGTTATCCATGTCACCTACATCGGCGCGACCCATGGCCAACAGCGCCCGCTTACGGACACCAATATCCACATAGGTGGGCTTGCGTCCGAATGCGTCGATGCATAGCTCGCCTTGGGGATGGCTGGGCTTTTCCCGAATCTCGATGACCTCGGCCTGCAAAGTGAAAGCGTCGGTGCGCATATAGTCCATGTCCGTGACGCCCCAGCTGGTGGGGAGATTCACCAAGAACAGCTCCCCCATTCGCAGGTTGTTGATGCCCTTGGGCATGGTGCGGTTATGCACCAGCGTGAAGCTGGAAGTCGCGCCGCCCGAGACCACCTCCAAGGGGCGGCCGATCTCAGATTCAATGCGCTGGGCAATGGCGACCAAGTCGTTCATCTTCTCCACGGTGGGACGCACCGAACCGTAGCAGCTCAAATTTACACCGACACCCAGCAGATGCAGGTGGGGCATGGTGCGCTCCACTGCCACACAGGCAGCCACCATCTCATCCTTGTCCCAAAAGCCTTCCCGCAGA
The DNA here is from genome assembly GCA_045543255.1 of Vescimonas sp. Taxonomy (GTDB): domain Bacteria; phylum Bacillota; class Clostridia; order Oscillospirales; family Oscillospiraceae; genus Vescimonas. The sequence continues at coordinate 1,877 of JAZQMH010000003.1, read as the reverse complement.
TCACCCAAGTCTGCCATGACGATGACGCTGTGGCGCTTGTTCTGCTTGGCGCACTCCTGCTCCAACGCCTTGATGGTGGTAAGGTCGCTCTGGAGGGAGACCTCGCACAGGGACACCACATCGGGCAGCTCCGACATGGCGGGGATGCGGATGAGCCAATAAGGCCCTTCAATTCCTGCGTCGCGGCAGCGCTTGACCTGCTCAAGGCGGCTGGTGCCGAGGGAAGAGGTGCCGTATTGCCGCATGATGCGGGCAATGGGAGGCAGGGCGTGACAGCCCTTAATGACGCCGCAGACTTCGATGCCCATTTCGCGGCAGCGTGCCATGGCGGCTTCTACATTCTGCTGAAAACGCTTTTCATGTACGATCAAACGGGGGAATTGACGCTCCATAAGTCGTCTCCCTTCAGATAAAATACACTATTTTACAGTATACCACAGATTTCCGCTGAACGCCACATAAAAATTTTTGTGCAGCCCCTTTCCCAGCAGGGGATAGACTTGAAAAAGACACAAAGTTTTCGTATAATCAAAAAAGCATCTGGAAAGGAAGTTGCCCTATGAAAAAACTGCTGATCCTTACCCTTACGGCGGCGCTGCTGTTGAGCCTTGCCGCCTGTCATAAACACGAGTCCGCCACCCTTGTCAGCTGCCTCAACGACGAGGTGTGCGTAGAGTGCGGCAAGATCATGACCGAGGCGCTGGGCCATGAAGCGGGGGCGGAGGCCACCTGCTCTGCCCCTCAGACCTGCAATCGCTGCGGCGAGGTGCTGACCCCGCAGCTTGCCCACACCTCCGCAGGGCCAGCCACTTGCACCTCCCCCGAGGTTTGCAGTGTGTGCGATGCCCAGATGAATCCCGCCCTCAGCCATTCTATCGGATCTGACGGCGTGTGCAGCGTGTGCTTGCAGCAGGTGGTGCCCGCAGGGGAGAAGTATATCCCCGCAGGGAAGGGTGGCTACACCTCCGATGACTTGAGTGGTATCGTCCCCGAGACGGTGAAGGGCGATCACTATCACAACACCTTGGATGCCTACTATGCCAACGCCGTACTGGTCTGCGGCGACTACGGCATTGAGTATTTTACTCCCGATTCTACGGGCTCTACCGCCTACGCCCAGACCGTGAGCAAGTTTGCCGCCAAGTATCCCAACATCAACACCACCAGCCTTCTCGTCCCCAAGTGCGCCGCCTTTGAGTCTCCCGCAGGGTACGATGATCCCTATGAGGCCACCAAGAGCTTCATTCAAAGCACCTATGACATGATGGAGGGCGTCACCACTGCCGATTGCATGGGTGTGATGACGGAGCATGACGGGGAGTATATGTTCTACCGCACCGACCATCACTGGACGAGCCTTGGCGCCTACTACGCCTCCGTGGCCTTCTGCGAGGCAAACGGCATTACCCCCTACGCCCTCGATAGCTACGAGACCACCATTCAGACGGGAATCATCGGCTCCCTTCACATGTACGGCGGACGCCCCGATGCGTTGAAAACCAACCCCGACTACACGGTTGCCCACTATCCCCATCAGGGGTATTCCATGGTCTATTACCGTGACGGCGTACGATACAGCGGCGAGGCCATCAATGGCAACTATGGCGACTATGCACTGGCCTTCATGTGCGGCGACCAGCCCTTGACGGTCATCACCACCGATTTGAAGAACGGCAAGACGCTGCTGGTATTTAAGGAGTCCTACGGCAACGCCTTTATTCCCTACATGATCGACTATTTTGAGCGCATCGTGGTGGTGGACATCCGCGAGACTGTCCCCTCTGTTGCTTCCCTTGTGGAGGAGTACGATGTGACCGATGCCCTTATTATCAACAACTGCCAAGGCGCGGTGAGCTTGTGCAGCAACCTCGAATCCC
>JAZQMH010000002.1:0-3613 GCA_045543255.1 Vescimonas sp. | reverse complement strand
AGGCGGCCTGCCCAAGGAGGAGATCGAGTATCTGGGCAAGAGGGGTCTGGCCGCCACAAAGGCCACCCGCCGTGACCTGCCCGTGCTGGTTGCCCGGGGTGTGGACGGTGCCACCACCGTCACCACCACCATGATGATCGCCCACATGGCGGGCATTTCCGTGTTCGCTACCGGCGGCATTGGCGGTGTCCACCGCGGCGCGGAGACCACCATGGACATCTCCGCTGACTTGGAAGAACTGGCACAGACCCCCGTCATGGTGGTCTGCGCAGGCGCTAAGTCCATCCTCGATCTCGGTTTGACCCTCGAGTATTTGGAGACCAAGGGCGTGCCCGTCATCGGCTACGGCACTTCTGAGCTGCCCGCTTTCTACACCCGCTCCTCCGGCTTCGGCGTGGACTATCGCATGGATACCCCTGCTGAGATCGCCGCCGCCTTCGTTGCCCAGCGTGAGATGGGTCTCAAGGCGGGTATGCTGGTGACCAACCCCATCCCCGAGGAGTACGCCATGGATGCCGTTACCATCAACCGCGCCATCGACGCCGCCGTTGCTGAGGCGGAGGAGAAGGGTATCCACGGCAAGGAGACCACCCCCTTCCTGCTGGCAAAGATCAAGGACATCACCGGCGGCGACAGCCTCGATTCCAACATTCAGCTGGTGTTCAACAATGCCCGTCTTGCCGCCAAGGTGGCCTGCGAGATGGTGAAGTAAATGGACGTCATTTTGATCTATCTCGTCATCATCAATGTGGTGACGTTCCTCGCTTTCGGTCTTGATAAGCTGAAGGCCAAGGCGGATGCTTGGCGCATCCCCGAAAAGACCCTCCTCGGCCTCGCCGTCATCGGCGGCAGTGTGGGCGGCATTTTGGGTATGCGTACCTTCCGTCATAAGACACGGCATAAGCAGTTCTCGGTAGGGCTGCCTGTGATTTTGGTGGTGCAGATCGTGTTGGTGGTGTTGCTGTTGCGAGGCTAAGGTATGAAAACCAAGGAATACGCCAAACGGGGGCTGCAAGCCCTTGTGGGGCTGTTTGTGTGCGCAGTGGGTCTGTATCTCACCCTCCATGCCAACGTGGGCGTCAGCCCGTGGGATACCCTCCACGTGGGCTTGAGCCGCTTGCTGTCCCTGTCCTACGGTACGGTGTCGGTAGGATTTGCCTTGCTGATCGTGGTGGTTGACCTCTTTGTGCTCCACGAGCGCATCGGCTTCGGCACGATCATGGACGCGCTGGTGGTGGGCAAGTTTGTGGACTTGCTGGAATGGCTCGACCTTGTGCCCCAGTGTCAGCGGTTTTTGCCGGGTCTTGGGATGCTGTTTCTGGGCATGACGGTCATCAGCATCGGCCAGTGGCTCTATATGGCCACAGGTCTTGGCTGCGGGCCGCGGGACGCCTTTTTGGTGGGCATCGGGCGGCATATGCCACGGCTGCCTATCGGCGCGGTGAGTTTTATCATCTTCGCCGCCGTGACGGTGGTGGGCTTCCTGCTCCGTGGCGGTGTGGGTGTGGGAACGCTGCTGTTTGCCGTGTTCCAAAGTGCCATTATGCAGTTGGTGTTCCGCATTGCCCGCTTTGAGCCGCGGCAGGTGGAGCATGAGGATATTGTCCAAACGCTGCAGCGTTTGAAGAAGAAAGAGAGTGCGTAAAATGAAAGTTCGTCTCGCCACAAGGGAAGATATTGCCGCTGTCAGCGCCATCTATGAGGCCATCCACACGGTGGAGGAAGGCCGCGAAAAGACCATCGGCTGGATTCGCGGCGTGTACCCCACGGAAAAGACGGCGCAGGATGCCTTGGAAAAGGGCGAACTGTACGTCATGGAGCGTGAAGGCCGCGTGGTGGCGGCTGCGAAAATCAACCAAGAGCAGGGAGAGGAGTATCTCGACTGTCCGTGGCAGTACGAAGCTGCCTCCGAGGAGGTGCTGGTGCTCCACACGCTGGTGGTTGACCCCGCCGTGGCGGGACAGGGCTGCGGCACGGCTTTTGTGGCCTTTTATGAGGATTTGGCCCGTGAGATGGGCTGCCCCTTCCTCCGCATGGACACCAACGCTCTCAATAAGCCTGCCCGCAAGCTGTACGCCAGCCTCGGCTACCGTGAGCCGGGCATCGTCAAGTGCGTGTTCAACGGCATCCCCAATGTAGATTTGGTGTGCTTGGAGAAGAAATTGTGAAATAAAAAAGAGATTTCCTTGTCAAAGGAAATCTCTTTTTTAATCTTTAGTTTCAGAAGGGCCAAGGTAAAGAAAATTGCGGCATTGAGGTGGGATTCCTAGAGAATAATTGACAACGATTTGTTTATGTTCTCCACACTTTTCGCAGACAACATTCACAGCAGACATCTCTACTAAGTTAATGTAATCAGATGTATATTCCTCGAAGAAACAACGCTTACACAAGCGCTTCATAATATCACCTCGACTCTATTTTAAGGATATTATCCTTAAAAGTCAATAAGACGATCATCCTTAAGGCATAATATTTCGTGAGGTGATGGTCGTGTATCAGCGTATTCGTGATCTGCGTGAGGACAGAGATTTAAAACAGCGGGAATTGGCGGAATATTTGCAAATCCACCAAACGACTTATTCCGGCTATGAGCTGGGGCAGGTCAATATCCCTGCTGACGTATTGATTAAGTTGGCAAAATTTTATGGAACCAGCGTAGACTATCTCCTTGGCTGTACCGATAATCCAAAGCCTTATGAATAATAAAACCTCCCGCCTGTAAAGGTGGGAGGTTTGCTTATTTACGCCAAAATATCCGTGAGGTCATCGAGGCCGATGGAGCGGGAGACCACGACCACATGATCGCCCTCTTCAATAGTGGTGAGACCGCCGGGGATGATGATCTCGCCGCGGCGGACGATGGCTGCCAGCAGCACCTCGCGGCGCAGCTTCAGATCCTTCAAGGGGATGCTCAGCATCTCACGGGCAGAGGCGGTGGCGGTGAAGCTGAGTGCTTCCACATGACCGCCCAGCATCTTATAAAGGCTCTCCACCTTGCTGCCCTCGGCGTTGCCCAGTGCGCGGCAGTAGCGGGTGATCTGATTGGCCACGATGTCCTTGGGGGAGATAATGGAGTCGATACCCGTAGAGGCCACCAACTCCATATAGTTGGGGCGGGTCATCTTCGCCAGCACCTTGGGCACACCGTTGCGCTGGGCGTGCATGGCCATGAGGAGGTTATCCTCATCGCGGTTGGTGACCGCCACGAAGGCATCGGCATCGAGGATGCCCTCCTGCAGCAGCAGGGCGTTGTCAGAACCATCGCCCAAGATGATCACCGCCTGCGGGATCTCGGCGGAGAGGATGCGGCTGCGCTCGGGATCTTTTTCCACGATGCGCACGCGGCAGCCCGTGTGCTGCAGCTCCCACGCCAGATACATGGCGGTGCGGCTGCCGCCGAGGACGGATACGTTCTTTACCTTGTTCCACGTTCTGCCCATGTAGCGCAGCATCTTCTGCAGCTCTTTGTTGCTGCCCACCATGTAGAGGTTGTCACCGCTGGTGGGGACATATTCGCCGTTGGGGATCAAGTACTCCCCTTCACGCTCCGCAGCGCAGAAAAGGACTTCTGCCTGCCGCTGACGCTGCTCCTTCAAGGGGCGGCCGCAGA
>JAZQMH010000001.1:0-8209 GCA_045543255.1 Vescimonas sp. | reverse complement strand
TCCTTTATGGAGTAAGGGCCCAGAAAGACGATCTGGTTGATAGGCCGGAGGTGGAAGTGCAGTAATGTATGCAGCTGACCGGTACTAATAGCCCGAGGGCTTGACCTACAAAATTTTGCAGGCAATCAGCCTTCTCCCATCCCAAATCATACATTGTTCGGTTTTCAGGGTGTAAGTAAAGTAAATAGTTGGTGCTGATTAGGGCGAGGGTCCACCCGTTCCCATCCCGAACACGGAAGTTAAGCTCGCTTCTGCCCACGATACTTGGCTGGAGACGGCCCGGGAAAATAGGTAGCGCCAACATAAAAGAGGTCATCCGTATGGATGACCTCTCTTTTTTGTTTTCCTATCTCCTATTGAGTGGAATCCATACTTATGCTACAATGTACGAAAAGGTGGTGATTGTGTTGGGTAAGCTTATAAAAGGTGAAAATGACCTTAAAACATTATATCCAGAACTTGCGAAACAATGGCATCCGACACTAAATGACTCCACACCAGATTGTGTTTCTGCCCATAGTAATAAACAATTTGCTTGGCTTTGCGATAAAGATCATACTTTTTATTCCTCACCGGATAAGCGTGTTCGCGGGAACGGATGTCCGTATTGTAGCAGCAGAGCTTTGCTTTTGGGATATAATGATTTGGAAACGGTTTTTCCCAATATCGCAAGAGAGTGGGATTATGCCAAGAATGAAGGAACGCCAAAGGATTATACGCATCGTTCTACGTACAAGGCAAGTTGGAAGTGTTCAGTTTGCGGAAATGAATGGGCAATGCGAATTCGCGATAGGTCGGATTTAAAATACCAACTATGTCCGAAGTGTGCGGTGATCAAACGTGGTGAGGCACGCCATGTAAGAGAACTCCAAAAGCGTGGTGGCATTACTGATCCTCTTCTGTTGAAAGAGTGGGACTATGAATTGAACGAAAAGGGTCCAGAGGAATATACACAAAAGAGTCATCATGAAGTTTTTTGGGTTTGCTCAAAATGTGGATATCATTTCAAAGCGAAAATCAGTAATCGTGCAATTCGGAAGAGCTGTGCTCTTTGCAAAAATAAAGTGGTTGTAAAAGGGAAAAATGACCTTGCTACAACACACCCTCAACTGGCTGCCGAATGGCATCCTACGAAGAATGGTGACTTGAAGCCGGATGATGTTACCTATGGTGCAGGGAAAAAGGTCTGGTGGTTGTGTCCGGAAGGGCATGAATATCAAGCTACTTTAGGTCATCGAAGTTCTGGGACGAATTGTCCAGTATGTAATAGCGGCAGACAGACTTCTTTTGCTGAGCAAGCTGTTTACTATTATGTGAAAAAAGTTTTTCCAGATGCCGTTAGTAGGTACAAGGATATATTCGGAAAAGGAATGGAACTGGATATTTTCATTCCCTCAATGAAACTAGGTATTGAATATGATGGTGAGGCTTGGCATAGAGGGGATAAAAAAGATAGAGAAAAAAAGAAGTACGAAATTTGCCAAAAACACGGCATAAAACTACTTCGACTTAAAGAGAAAACGTCCGATGATGACCTGTATACAGCTGATGAAATCTTAAGCATACAGGGAAATATGTACGAACACAAAGAACTGGCAAAGACAATTCGTTTCTTGCTTGATAAAATCGACCCTGAAAGTAATGCTTTTACCAGAAAGAAACCAATCTTCCATAGTAGAGTAGATATTAATATCCCGCGCGATGAAATGGAAATTCGTTCGTACATGACGAAAATTAAAGGTGAGTCTTTTGCAGAACTATATCCAGAGGTAGCGAAAGAATGGCATCCAACGAAGAATGCGGGAGTTACACCAACAAAGGTACGACCTCACTCAGGAATAAAGGTATGGTGGTTATGTAGTGTATGTGGCCTTGAGTACAAGGCTACGGTGGGATCAAGAACGAGCGGTTGTGGATGCCGTAAATGTGGTATTGCTAAAAATGCTCGCAATAGAGGGAAAAGCGTTGTAATGATAGATGTTGATACAAGAGAACATCTAAAGGTGTTCGAATCAATTTCTGAGGCTTCAAGAGAACTTGGTATTAATGCGAGTAATATTTCGATGGCTTGCAAAGGTCAGCGAGCAAAAGCTGGTGGATATGCATGGGCATATTTTATGGATAAAGAATAACTCCACAACAAAACACCCCGCAAATCTTTCGATTTGTGGGGTGTTTCATCATATTTTCGCAACCTTACTCGTACCTCAAGGCATCAATGGGATGCAAATTGGCGGCTTTTACCGAGGGCAGCAGGCCGAATACCACGCCCACCAGCATGGAGAAAGCCACGGCGATGGCGATGGCGCCGCCGCTGATGGACACAGGCACAAAGGCCACCTTGGCGATCACATTGGCAAGGATAATGCCCACGATGACCCCTAAAAGTCCGCCCAGCATGGACAGCACCGTAGCCTCCGTCAGGAACTGACCCAAGATCCGCTTCTTATTGGCGCCCAGCGCCTTCTTAAGGCCGATCTCACGGGTGCGCTCCGTCACGGACACCAGCATAATGTTCATGACGCCGATACCACCCACAATGAGGGAGATGGAGGCCACGGCAATGAGCATCACATTGGTAGAGCGGGACAGGTTCTGAATATCCTGTGCTTGGGACAGCAGATCCTGTCCCTGATAGGTGATGGGGCTGTCCTCACCCACCTGCAGCGTGGCGTTGAGGATCTCCGCCGCGTCTGCGCCCGCCTTGGTCATATCATCGGTGCTGGTAGCCCGCAGCAGCACTGTGTAGGGCTCATCGTAGCGGAACAGGGTAGGCCACACCTTCTGCGGCAGGAAAATCTTGCCCGAGCCTTGAGAGGCGGCAGAGTAGGTATACCAATCCTGCAGCGTGTTAATGACGGGCTCAAAGGTGCTGGTATGCTCCACCACGCCGATGACCACCACAGGCTCATCCTTAAAGTCGATGACCTTTCCGATGGGATTTTCACCCTCAAAGGCCGTGTCCACCGCCACATCGTCCAGCAGGCACACTTTCGCGCCCTTTTGGAGATCCTGCGCCGTGAAGCCGCGGCCCTGCACCAAGTGATAGCCCGCCGTATGGAAATAGCTGCTGTCGATACCGTAGACGCTGCAGCTGCCCATGTCGTTGTTGAGGTAGTAGAGCCCCTCGGCATAGGAGCGGTAGTTATAGAAGCTGACGGATTCCACCGTATCCAGCGATTCCAGCTCCTTGCGGACGGTGTCATCCAGCAGAGGTACGCCGTCGGGGAGCGGGCCGTAGCCGAAATCCATAGGCCAGCCGTCCTGACTGAGAGAAACCGTCACCGTATTGGAGCCCGCGCCCACCAAGTTCTCCTTGATCTGCTCGTTGGCGCCTTGAATGGTGGAGACGATGGCGATAATGGCGGCGATGCCGATGATGATGCCCAGCATGGTCAAAAACGAGCGCATCTTGTGGGACAGGATACCACGGAGGGAAAGACGAATATTTTCAAACATTGCTCCAGTCCCTCCCCTTATTCAAAGTAGTCCCCGTCCACCACAGGCGCACCCTCGCGGACGGTTTTGCCGTAGGGGAAGGCGAGGCGATCGTCCATGGTCACGCCCGCCTTGATCTCCACATAGGAGCCCCACAACGATTTGCCTGTGGAGATGTACTGCTTTTGCAGCCGCTCATTTTCGTCGGCCTTCATGACATATTCGCCCTCTTCATCCTCGCGGATGACGAACAAGGGCAGATAGATGGCATCCGAGGGCTCGTCGGGCATCTGCCCGTCCAGCGTGGCCTGACACCACTCGCCCAAACGGGGCTGGGCCTCACTGTCGGCGATCTCCGCCGTCACCTGATAGGTAGAGGCATTGATGTTCCCGCCGCTATAATAGTGGGGCACAGGCTCGGTGCCGATCTCCGTAATGGTGGCGCTTGCCATGGTGCCCGACTCGTAGCACATCAGCTGCACCTCTGTGCCCAGCGTTATCTCACGGAGCATGAGTTCGTTTACATAAAGTGTCACCGCAAAGCGGCTCTCGCCCTGCACCCGCATAAAGACCTCTCCCACAGGGGTGGCGGCGTCGCCAAGGGTCGCCACAGTGCCGTCGATGGAGGCGAGGATCTTCTGATCGGCGAAGGAGAGCTTATTCTTCTCATAGGTGATCTGGGCCTGCCGCAGATCCCGCTTGGTGGTGTCGATCTGCTTTTCGCAGGAATCAATATCCTCCCGCAGCGTCTTGATCTCCGCCTCGATCTCCGCCTTGGTCTTGGGCGGCTCTTTTTCATCCTCATCGCCCACGGGGAACTTTTCAATGAGGTCATCGGGCATCACCAGCGTCAACGCGCCGAAAGCAGGCAGCTTCGCGGCATCAAAGCCGATGACCATATCGCTGTCCTTTTCAAACACCAGCCCGTCGCAGACCTTCCACTCCTCGGTGGGGGCGGGGGTGGGCAGCACATTCACCGTCCACCGCGCCAGCCATGTGGTGCAGTTGGTATCGTCATAGATGTCGATGACAAACGCGTGGCTGTTGGGGGTGGTAAGGGCATTGAGGGAATCCCAAAATGCTTTCTGCACCACGGCCTTTTTCGTACACAGAAGGCGATAGGGCTTCGTCTCCGCCCCCACACCCTCGGCGCTCTTGTTCACCGCGTCGGCAATGTCGTCCACCTCGTCCAGCGCCACCAGTACTGTGGGCGTGGTCGGCGTGGTGGTGCTGCCGCTGCTGGGCGGCGTGGTGGGGGTGGTGGGCTTGTCGCTTTCGGCGTTCTTCAGCGCCTTTTCCAGCGTGGAGATCTTCTTGTAATCCTCCGTGATCTGCTGCTCAAAGGCGGCGATCTGACTCTTCAGCAGGTTGATCTTCGCCGCGTCGCTCCGCAGCATCAGCTCCGCTTGGGTGTTGTCGTATTCCACCAGCACATCCCCCTTGCGGACGCGCTGACCCTCCTTCACGGCGATCTTGTCAAAACCGCCCTCGGTCATGTAGATCTCCTGCAAAGAGCCCGCCGTCACATAGCCGTCCAGCGTCTTGCTGTCCCCCCAGTAGGAGGTGTAGATGTTCATGACGGGCACCACCATCACCTCTTTGGAGGGCTGGCGGTTGGCGAAAAAGAGGGCTGCGCCCACGATGGCGGCTGCGGCAAGGACAATGGCGGTAATGGTGATGATTTTCTTTTTCTTCATCGTCCGCCACCTCCCTCGCTGAGCTGTCCATCACGGATGTAGAGTGTCCGATCGGCATAGGCGGCTATCTCGGGCTCGTGGGTGATCATCACGATGGTGACCCCCTGCTTGTTCAGTTCACGGAACAGCTCCATGATCTGCTTACCCGAAGCGGTGTCCAGTGCGCCCGTGGGCTCATCAGCCAGCAGGAGCTTCGGCTTACCCACCATGGCGCGGGCGATAGCCACACGCTGTTTCTGACCGCCCGAGAGCTGGGTGGGGAAGAAGGTGAGGCGGTCGCCCAAACCCACATCCTCCAGCGCCTGACGCGCCCGCTCCGTCCGCTCCCTGCGTCCAACGCCCCCATAGAGGAGGGGCAAGGCCACATTCTCCAGCGCCGTTTCACGGGGCAGGAGGTTAAAATTCTGAAAGACAAACCCAATGGTGCTGTTGCGGAGTTTACTCAGCTCCTTGTCGCTTTTCTCCCCGACGCTCTCGCCATTGAGGAGATAGCTGCCTGCCGAGGGCACATCAAGACAGCCGATGATGTTCATCAGCGTGCTTTTACCCGAACCCGAGGGCCCCATAATGGACACATACTCCCCCTCCTCCACAGAGAGGCAGATGTCATGGAGCACAGGGACTTCCGTCTTGTCGGCCCAGTAGGATTTATCCAAATGCTGCATTTCGATCATCATAGCCTTAGCCCTCAACGCTGTAGAGTTCGGGCATCATCGCCACGCTGTCCTCTACCATCATGTCGTCCATGACCATGTCATCCTCGGGATAATATTCCTCGGAGAAATCCTCGGAGAAATCCTCTCCCATCATGTCGCCGCCCTCGTCGAAGGAAAATACCGTGGTGGTCTTGCTGCCCTCGCGGCACTCCTCGTCGGGCCATGCGATGTAGTCCTCTTCCGTGAGGCCCTCCATGACCATGTAGCAGTCGTAATTCTCGTTATATTCGCCCAGCGTCACCGCCTGCTTTGTCAGGCGGTTGGCGCCGGTTTGCTTCCACACGGTGGCGCTGCCGTCCTCGGCGATGGTGAACCAGCCCGAGGAGAGCCACAGACCTGCCGCCATCTCGCCGCTGCCGTAGTCGGGGGAGAGGGTCACATGCTGTCCCATCATCAGCCCCTCGGTGTTCTCGGGCTCTACATAGAAGGCGTATTTGGACGCGCCGTTGCCGTCATCGTAGTAGTAATAGTCCTCGTTCTGCTCGGGCTGGGAGGTGTCGATGCGGGAGATGGTGCCCGCCCACGTGTCGTCGTTGACGCGGCTGCGGATGACGATAGCCTGCCCCTCATAGAGATCCATGATGAACTGCTCGCTGACGCTGCCCTTCACGCGGAAATCGCCGCTGGCGGTGAGGACGATGTAGTGCTGGGGATTGCCCTGCATATCATAGCCGCCGTTGCCCTCGGCAACAGATTCGTTGATGGCCTGTACCGTGCCGGCAATGGGTGCTTTGGCGGTGTCGTCCTTCAAGGAGGCCTGCAGCCGTGCCAGCTCATTTTTCTTCTGCTTCTGCTGGTATTCAATGGTAGCGATCTCCACCTCCAGCTGCTGGATGCGGGCGGCGTTCATCTGTCCCTCGGGAGTATTGTTGTTGGCGTAGAAGTACAGCTCGTCGATCTCCTCCTGCAGGCGCCTGACGTTCTGCTCGGCAAGCTCCATGTCCAGCTCCGCCTGCTGGATGTCCAGCTTGATGGCGTCGGTATCGTAGCGGAACAGCGCCTGTCCCTCGGTGACGGTATCGCCCTCTTTCACCAGCAGCTGGGCGATCTTCTTGCCGTTTTGGGGGTCAACAGGCACATTCTCCTGGGACTCCACCACACCTGCAAACACGGTGGCAGAGGGTGCAGCGTACATGTTCAGTTCGCTGACAGGCTGGACATACACGCCTGTACCATCGTCGTGGCTGCCGCCCAAAAAGCGCCAGCCAAAGAAAGCTGCCGCCCCCAGCACCACCACGGCGCAGACAATGAGAAGGATGGTTTTTTTCTTCATGGGGATACCTCCTGCAGAGATCGATAAAAGGTCGAGTGTATTACTATGCTTAGTACAGTTTGCTTGATGATAGCACGCTAGAGTATATAAGTCAACCTCTATTGATTAGACGCAGAGAATTGGGAAAAAGTTTCCACTTTGTTCATAAAGTTTCGGGGGAGGGGAAAGGTTTCTTGCTATGTTGTAGGGCGGGGTGTACCCCAAGGGCATTTGTTCCGCTTCGCTCCACGGGCACCCACACCCCGCCGCAGACCATCGGAAGTCTACCGTACGTTACGCGGCGCGATGTGGGCACCGCGCCCTACGAAATCCCAAGAGGTCTCCTTGTATATTGTAGGGGCGACCCCATGTGGTCGCCCGCCGACACCTTACCACCCATAACAAAAACCTCCCAAATCAGCCGATTTGGGAGGTTTTCATATGCGTATCTACGAAATTACACGCTCTTGGGCAGCACGCCGAGGAGTTCCATCACTTCCTCGCCTGTGTTGCAGATAGAGTGTGCATGATGCTCGGGGCAGTAGACGATAGAGCCTGCCTTGACAGGGTAGACGGTGTCGTCATAGTAGCACACGCCGCTGCCTGCGAGAACGTACACCACCTCGCAGTTGCCCACGTGGGTGTGCATACCGATGGTGCTGCCCGCGGGCATGGTCAGGCGCACCACAGCGCCCATGGCGGGATCATCGAACTTCCGCAGTCCCAGCGTGCCCTCGCCGCCCTTGAAATGCTCCATAGGTGTGGCGGGCATCTTCTCAAAATCAAGAACCATCGTTTCTACCTCTTAGTTCAGGAAATCCTTCAGCTTCTTGCTGCGGGAGGGATGGCGGAGCTTACGGAGGGCCTTGGCCTCGATCTGACGGATACGCTCACGGGTGACGTTGAACTCCTTGCCCACCTCCTCAAGGGTGCGGGTACGGCCATCCTCGATACCGAAGCGCAGCTTCAGCACCTTCTCCTCGCGGGGGGTCAGGGTGCTCAACACGTCCACCAGCTGCTCCTTGAGCAGGGTGAAGCTGGCGGCCTCGGAAGGCTCGGAGGCGTCCTCGTCGGGGATAAAGTCGCCCAGATGGGAGTCCTCCTCC